>JBBQYZ010000369.1:0-4415 GCA_038208205.1 Gemmatimonadales bacterium
GACAGGCCGATGCGGCGGCTGAAGAAGAGGAGCATGTCCTCGTCCGGCGTGGGCGCGAGGGAGACGCGATTGTTGCGCGCCGCGTCGCCGACGTAGAAGATCCCCGAGTTCTCGAGGAAGAACTCCCGCTTCTCCGGAAAGAACTGGCTGAACTGCGTCAGGTTCACCTGCTGTTCGTCCGCCTCGGCCTGCGCGAAATCCGGGTTCTCCGTGAGGTCGAGCGTGAGGCCGGGGGTGACCCCGTACTTGACGTCCAACCCCACGTCGCCGGTGGAGCCGAACTGCGGGCCACCGAGCTCGCGTACGCTGCGCGCAGCGACGTACGGCTTCACGCGGAGGTCGCGCGCGGTGCCGGGGTGCGCGATACCCGTCAGCTCGCCGGCCAGGGAGACGCGCGCCAGCGAGTACGCGCGCGGCACTGGCGCCCAGAAGCTCACCTCGTTCCGACGCCTGATGCGCCGCGAGAAGTTGAGGCCCCACCGATCGGCCCGGGCAAAGTCGAAGCGCAGCGTCCGGAAGGGGATCGCCATCTCCACCATCCACCCGTCCGCCACGCGGCGCGACTGCACCGTCCACACTGCGTCCCAGCTCGTGTTGATCTCGCGGCCCTCATTCGCGACCTGCCGGTCGGCGCGCGCCCCCGCCGCGTTGGTGATGAAGACATAGCCGTTGCGGCGGTCATGAAAGGTGTCGAGGATGACCTCGAAGTCGTCCTGCTGGTCCGGATTGAAATCCTTGCGAATGTCGTTCACGACGACGCCCTCGGGCGTGCGGTCGTGCAGGTAGGCGCCCACGTACAGGCGGGCGTCGTCGAAGAGCACGCGGACCTCCGTGCGCTCCGTGGCCGGCTCGCCCGTGCGCGGCTCACTCTGCGTGAAGTCCGACGCGACGGGCGCGGTGAGCCACGCGGGCTCGTCGAGGCGTCCGTCGACGACGATCGGCGACGCGGCCCGCTCGGCGGCGAGCGAGCGCGCGACGGTAGCCAACGGTGGCGCATGGACCGGGCTCGCCGGCGCCGAATCGGCCGCGACCACCTGCGCGGTGAGGGGCGCGGCGAGGGGCGCGGCAAGCAGCGCGGTGGCGCCGGCGAGCCTCGCGCTGCGGAACAGTTGGGCGTGCATCGCGATCCCGCTCCTGGATCGAATCGGACTCATGATGCGGGCAATGCAAAGGCCACGAACGTCCCACCCGACGGCGCGCCGTTCTTCCCGCCGCCGCAGGCGATCACCAGGTACTCGCGCCCGTCTACCATGTAGAGCGACGGTGTGGCACTGCCGGCGAAGGGGAGCACGGTCTCCCAGAGGAGCGCGCCCGTGGCTTTGTCGTAGGCGTGGAGCTTCCGGTCCCAGCTCGTCGCCCCGATGAACAGCAGGCCGTTCGCCGTCACCACGGGACCCCCGTAGTTGTCGGTGCCGGTGTTCTTCATCCCCTTCGCCGCGAGCTCGGGGTACTCGCCGAAGGGAATCGTCCAGCGGATCGTCCCCGCGTTCAGGTCGATCGCGTTCAACGTTCCCCACGGTGGGGTGATCGCCGGATAGCCCTCGGGGTCGAGGAAGATGTTGTAGCCGTCGTTTCGGTAGCGCAGGAAGTTCGCGTTGGTGCGCGCCGTCTCGGCCACGTCGTGGCCGGTGATGAGGAAGGTCGCGAGGTCGTTGATCGCGCCGCCCTCGAGCGTGCCGCCGAAGCCCGGCATGCGCCCCTGCCCCTGCCGGATGATCTGCACCAGCTCGTCCTTCGTCTTGCGCTGCCCGATACCGACGAGCGACGGGATCTGGCCAGGCGTCCCGCGCATGTCGCCCCGGTGGCAGCTCGCGCAGTTGGCCTGGTAGAGCGAGCGGTCGCTGCGCGGCACCATCTTGAGCAGCCACGCCATCTCGTTGGAGTTCACGTAGAGGAGTCCGCTCGCCGGATCATAGGCGGGCCCGCCCCACTCGCCGCCGCCGTCGTAGCCGGGGAAGACGATCGTCCCCTTGCGGCTCGGCGGAGAGAACAATCCGCGTGAGGTGTATTCGCGGAACGCTTTCAGGGCGGCCGCATGCGCCGCGGGAGTGCGCCGCGTCAACATCGCCTCGGTGAGCGTCTGGCGCGCGAACGGCGGCGGCTTGACGGGCACGCGCTGCGTGCGGCTCGCGAGCTCGCCTTCGAGCCGCGACGGCGGGACGGCGAGATCCTTCACCGGAAAGAGCGGCGTTCCCGTGCGCCGGTCGAACAACCACACGTGTCCGGTCTTGGTGATCTGCGCGAGCGCCTGCACCGGCTGCCTATCGCGCGTGACCGTCACGAGTGCTGGCGGCGAGGGGAAGTCGAGATCCCAGAGGTCGTGCTTCACCCCCTGGAAGTGCCAGACACGCTTTCCCGTGCGCGCATCGAGGGCGAGCACGGTGTTGGCGAACAGGTTGTCGCCGTGGCGGTTGGAGCCGTAGAAGTCGAACGCCGCCGAGCCGGTGGCGCCGTAGACCATGCCGAGCGTGTGATCCACCGTCAGCCCCGCCCACGCGTTGGCGCCGCCGGTGACCTTGTACGCATCCTTCGGCCATGTCTCGTAGCCGTACTCGCCCGGCCGCGGGATGGTGTGGAAGATCCATCGCAGGGCGCCGGTCGTGAGGTCGTACGCGCGAATGTCGCCCGGCGACGACGGCAGGCTCTCGGCCACCGTGCTGCCGATGATGTAGAGGTCCTCGAACACCACGCCCGGCGTGCTCGCGCTCACCGTCACACCTTCGATCGGCCGGTCGAGTCCCTTTCGCAGGTCCACGCGGCCGCTGTCGCCGAAGGTGAGGTCGGGCGTGCCGGTGTGGCGGTCGAGTGCCCAGAGCCAGTTGCGGTGGGTGAAGAAGAGGCGATCGCCGTGGACGGTGACGCCGCGGTGCCGGAAGCGCTGCGTGGAGGGCTTGCCGAAGGTGGGGTCGAAGCTCCAGCGCTCGCGCCCCGTCGCCGCGTCGAGCGCGACGACACGCAGGCGCGGCGTGGTGACGTAGAGCGTGCCGTCCACCACGATCGGGTTGGCCTGCATCTCCGAGCCGGGAAAGGCGTCGCGCGTGTCGTAGCGCCATGCCTCCCGCAACTGCCGCACGTTGGCCGGCGTGATCTGCGCGAGCGTGGAGTAGCGCGCGTTGTCGGTGTTGCCGCCGTACACCGGCCAGTCCACGGAGGCGACCTGCGCAGGCAGGGCGGAGGTGCAGAGCAGAAACGGGACGGACAGGCGGAGGGCGCTGCGTCGCATGAAATCTGGGGTGACTCGAGTGAGGATGTCGCGGCCGCGAAGTTAGGAGTGCACGCACGCCGCGGCCAGCGCACCTTTCCTCCGCCCACGCCGCGGCGTATGCTCGCCGGCCCGCCTCTCCCCCGGAGCGGCCGCCCTTCACCGTGACCTCGATGCACCGCTCCCACGCCCTGCTCCTCGCCGCGCTGTGCGTGCCGGCTCCGGCCACCGCTCGCTGCCAGCAGGCGTCAGCGGCGTCCGCCGTTGATGCGGCGTCTCATGGCGAGTTCACCATCAGGGACTTCCGTACCGAGAGCGGCGTGGTGCTTCCGCGCGCCCGCGTCGTCTACGGTACCTATGGGCACCTGAACGCCGAGCACGACAACGTGGTCCTGCTCCCGTCGCACTACATGGCAACGCATCATGGCTACGAGTGGCTCATCGGTCCGGGTCGCGCGCTCGATACGATGCAGCTCTTCCTCGTCGCGACCGAGCTGTTCGGTAACGGGCACTCCTCGTCGCCCAGCAACACGCCGGAGCCGTTTCACGGTCCCCGCTTTCCCGTCACCACCATCCGCGACAACGTTGCCGCGGTGCGGCGGCTGCTCGAGGAGCAGCTCGGCGTGCATCACCTGCGCGCCGTAGTCGGATTCTCCATGGGGGCGCAGCAGGCGTTCCAGTGGGCGGTGAGCGCGCCGGAGTTCGTGGACCACATCGTCGCGACGTCGGGCACGGCCAGGACCTGGCCGCACGGCGTGGTGCGCAACGAGGGCGAGATCGCCGCCATCACCGCCGACGCCGCCTTTCGGGGCGGCGACTATACGTCGCCCCCCGTGGCCGGGATCCAGGCATTCTCCCTGATGTGGACGGGGTGGCTCTACTCGCAAGAATGGTGGCGGCGCGAGCTGTGGCGCGCTTCCGCGATACCCGGCACGACGTTCCAGCAGCTGATGGAGAACTATCGCACGCACTTCATCGCTGGCGCCGATGCGAACGACCTGATTCTGCAGCTGCATACCTGGGCGCGGCACGACGTGGGCGCCACGCCGGGATTCGACGGCGACGTGGAGCGCGCGCTCCGTTCCATTCGCATGCCGGTGCTCTACCTGCCTTCGGAGACCGATCTCTATTTCCCCGTGAGCGATGCGCGCTACGAGGCCCAGTTCATTCCGCACGTCACGCTGCTCCCCATCCCCTCGCTCTGGGGTCACAC
>JBBQYZ010000370.1:0-4411 GCA_038208205.1 Gemmatimonadales bacterium
CGACTCTGGCGGCCACCCACGGCCCACCACCGATTACCCCCGTCGCCTCTCGCGCGTCTGACTCTGCGCGCCGGATTCGATCCATCGCACTTCACTGATGTACGGGAGGCCCGTGGCCACACAAGCTTCGTCGAGCGCGGACGCGCGCCTGATCCAGGACGTCAGCAGCCAGGTGGCGCTGCGCGTCGTGGGCCAGACATACATGATCGATCGGCTGCTGATCAGCCTTCTCACGGGCGGCCACGTGTTGCTCGAGGGCGTACCAGGGCTGGCCAAGACGCTCACGGTGCGCACCCTCGCCGAGACGATCGACACGAGCTTCTCGCGCATCCAGTTCACCCCGGACCTGCTGCCGGCCGACGTCGTGGGCACCCAGATCTACGACCAGTCCACCGGGCAGTTCATGGTGAAGAAGGGACCGATCTTCGCCAACATCATCCTCGCCGACGAGATCAACCGCGCACCAGCCAAGGTGCAGGCGGCGCTGCTCGAAGCGATGCAGGAGAAGCAGGTCACGATCGGTGGCACGACCTTCAAGCTCGAGGAACCCTTCCTCGTGCTCGCCACCCAGAATCCGATCGAGCAGGAAGGCACCTACCCCCTACCCGAAGCGCAGGTCGACCGCTTCATGCTCAAGCTCCGCGTCGGGTATCCGACGCGCGACGAGGAGCGCGAGATCATGCGACGCATGGCGAGCGGGCACGCCATCGACATCCGACACGTCGCGACCCCGGCGGCGATCATGGAAGCGCGCGGGCGCATCGCCGAGCTGTACATGGACGACCGCATCGTCGACTACATCGTCGACATCGTGCACGCGACGCGCGAGCCAGCGGCGGCGGGGCTCAAGGATCTCGCTCCGCTGATCGAGTTCGGTGCCAGCCCCCGCGCGACGATTTCCCTCGCGCAGGCGTCGCGCGCCCACGCCTTCCTGCGCGGGCGCGCCTTCGTCACCCCGGACGACGTGAAGGCGATCGCCCCCGACGTGCTCCGCCACCGCGTGCTCACGACCTACGAGGCGGAAGCCGAGGAGGTGACGAGCGACGAGATCGTCACGCGCGTGCTGGCCAAAGTCGAGAGCCCGTGAGGCGGACGTGAGCCCCGGCGCGACCACGGCAGCGCGCGCGGGCGCGCGCGCGGGGGCCAGCACGGGCGTCCCGCCGGAGATTCTCCGGCAGGTCAAGCTGCTCGAGCTGCGCACGCGCGGACTCGTCAACTCCCTGTTCACCGGCGAGTACCGCTCGGTGTTCAAGGGGCAGGGCATGGAATTCTCCGAGGTGCGCGAGTACCAGTCCGGCGACGAGGTTCGGTCGATCGACTGGAATGTCACCGCGCGGATGGGCAAGCCGTTCGTCAAGCGGTACATCGAGGAGCGCGAGCTCACTGTCATGTTGTGCGTGGACCTCTCGGGCTCCGAGCGGTTCGGGACCCGCCGCCGCTTCAAGAGCGAGCTCGCCAGCGAGCTGGCCGCCGTACTCGCCATGTCCGCCATCCGCAACAACGACCGCGTCGGCACGGTGCTGTTCACCGATCGCATCGAGCACGTCGTGCCGCCACGAAAGGGACGTCGTCACGCTCTGCGCCTCATGCGTGACCTGCTCGTGTTCGATCCTGTCGGCACCGGTACTGACATCGTCGGTGCGCTGGAGTATGCGGGGCGGATGCTCGCGCACAAGGCGATCATCTTCGTCGTCTCCGACTTCCAGAGTGGCGATCTCGAACAGCCGCTCAAGCTCCTCGCGCAGCGACACGACGTCGTCGCGGTCACGGTCGACGACCCGAGTGAGAGCGAGCTCCCCGACCTGGGGATGGCGCGATTCGTCGACCCCGAGACGGGCCAGACGCTCGACGTCGACACGAGTGATCCCGAGGTGCGCGCTCGCTTCGCCGCCACCGTCCTCGAGGAGGTGACGGCGCGCCGCCGCCTGCTGCGCCGGTTGGCGATCGACGAGATCCAGCTCCACACCGACGGCGGTGTCGTCGATCCTCTCATCAAGTTCTTTCGGGCGCGTGAGACGCGCGCCCGCCGCCGCTGATGTCGAACCTCCCGCGCGCGCTCGGCGTGCTCGCCCTCGTGCTGGCTGGCGTCGCGGCCCTCCCCGCTGGCGCCCAGGCACCGGCGCGCATCCCGATCCAGGCGGGAACGATCGTCGACCGCGACTCGGTCACCGTCGGCGAAGTCGTTCGCCTGACTGTTCGGGTGCGGGCGCTACGCGGCGCGGCGATCAACTTTCCCGCCGCCGTCGACTCGCTCGGTCCGGTGCAATCGCTCGAACCGCCAGTGGTCCGCAACGGCAGCGACACGCTCGACGCGGAAGACCGCGTCGCCGTCTATCGGCTCGCGCCGTGGGACGTCGGCACGCTGCCCATCCGGCTCGGTGACGTCGTGGTCCAGACCGACGACGACGAGCGCCGAGTCGCCCTCTCGCTGCCGTCGCTCTTTGTCCGGAGCGTGCTCCCCAAGGACAGTGCGCTCCGCATCCCGAAGCCAGCGCGCCCCCTCCTCGCGGTGCGGGCTCCGGTCCCGTGGTGGTGGTGGCCCCTCCTCGCGCTCGCGGTGCTCACGCTCGGCATCGGCACCTGGTGGTGGTCGGGCCGGCGTGCCCGACGCGCTGGCGCGCCGGGCGATCCCTTCGCCGACGCCGAGCGTGCGTTCGACGCGGTCGAGCGGATGCGCCTCGTCGAGGCGGGCGAGCCGGGACGGTACGCCGCGCTGATGACGGATGTCGCCCGACGATACATCGCGGCGCGCGTCCCCGAAGCCCCGCTGGCGTTCACGAGTGGTGAGCTGCTGGCGGCCGTCCGTGGCGTACCGACGCTCTCGTTCGAGCGGCTCCAACGCCTCCTTGATGCTGTCGACCCGGTCAAGTTCGCTGCGGCACCGCTCGATCCGGTCGGTGCACGCACACTTGGCGCCGACGCCCGCGCGATCGTGCACGAAGAACACCGGGCCGCAGTGGCCGCCGCCACCATCGACGAGCGCCGGGCGGCCGCATGATCGAGCTCGGACCGTTCCAGTTCGCGTCGCCGTGGTGGCTCCTGCTCCTGCTCCTCCTGCCCGTCTGGTGGCTCGTCGCGCGCCGTCGGAAGCCGACGGCCATCGTCTTCTCTCGCGTTGCCGTGCTCGCCCGCGGGCCGCGGGCCGGCCGCGGCATCACCCGGTCACTTGCGCTGTTGCGCAACCTGACCCTCGCGAGCGGCATCGTCGCCCTGGCGCGACCGCGCTCCGGTGCGCACGCTGAGACCGCCACGAGCGAGGGCATCAACATCGTCATCGCCTTCGACATCTCGAGCTCCATGCTGGCGCAGGATTTCCAGCCGGACAACCGACTCGAGGTGGCGCGCGCGAAGATCAAGGAGTTCGTGAAGCAGCGCAGCTCGGACCGGATCGGGATCGTCGCCTTCTCGGGCGAAGCGCTTACCCAGGTGCCGCTCACGACCGACTACCCAGTCGTGCAGGCCGCGCTCGACAATCTGCAACCTGGCCTGCTGGAGGACGGCCCGGCGATCGGCCCGGCGAGCGCCACCGCCGCGAATCGGCTCAAGGATGCACCAGGAAAGTCGCGCGTCATGGTGCTGCTCACCGACGGAGTGAACAACCGCGGCGCGATCGATCCGCACACTGCGGCGCGCGCCGCGGCGCAGTTCGGCATCCGCATCTACGGCATCGGCGTGGGCACCGAGGGAATGGCCCCGGTGCCGGTGGGGCGTGGGCTGTTCGGGTTGCGCTACGAGATGCAGAAGGTCGAGATCGACGACGCGCTGCTCACCGACGTCGCGAACGCCACCGGCGGTCGATACTTCAGGGCGCGCGACCCGGTCGCGCTCCAGCGAATCACTGAACAGATCAACGCGCTGGAGCGCACGCCCGTGCGCAGTCGAACCTATGTTCGCTACGCGGAGCTCTTCCGCTGGCCGCTCGGGCTCATGCTCGCGGCGGTGGCCGCCGAGCTGCTTCTCCTCGCGTGGAAAGGACCGTTGCCATGAATCTGGATCAGCTGCTGGACTACGTCGAACGGCCACTGCTGCTCCCGCTGGCCGTCGTCCTGCCGGTCGTCCTCCTGCTGCTGCTGCGCCGCTCCCGCCGGCAGCGGCAGGCGCGCCTCGCCCGACTCGGCGCGGCCGACGTGGTACGCCGACTCGTGCCACCCTCCGCCTTCGGCGGCTCCGGCTGGCGCTCGGTTCGCCTCGGGCTCGACTCCGCCCTCGCCGGGCTGGCGATCGCGGGGCCGCGATGGGGATTCGAGCGCACCGTCGTGCGATCGAGTGGAGTCGATGTGGTGCTCGCGGTCGACGCGTCGCTTTCCATGCTGGCGACCGACGAGCGCCCGTCGCGCCTCGAGCGGGTGAAGCAGGAGATCCGCCGCCTTCGTGCGCTCAGTCCAGGCGACCGCGTGGGGCTACTGGCATT
>JBBQYZ010000371.1:0-4397 GCA_038208205.1 Gemmatimonadales bacterium
ATGACTGGCCGCGTACTCGCCGCAGTTCGGAGGGTCGTCGGCGCCGATGCGTGGGTGCGGCGCTCGCTGGGTGTCGTAACGCTCGCCGGTGTGCTCGTGATAGCGGCGGGTTGGGATCGCTCGCTGTACGCGTCGAACGCGCTCGTCTCGACCAATCGCGCGGAGCAGCTGTTGGTGGACGCGTTCGGTGCGCGCGCGCCGGCGCGTGAATCGTCGCTCGATATCGGGCTGCCGGTGGAAGCCGCCGTGAAGCGAGTGGCGCTCGAGGACATGGGAGACATTCCCGATCTCTCGGGCGGCGGGCCGTGGATCAATTCGGAGCCGATCACCCCGGCGGCTTTAGGTGGCAAGGTCGTGCTGGTGTGGTTCTGGACATTTAAATGCTACAACTGCCTGAACGCGCTGCCACACGTGAAGGAGCTCGAGGCCAAGTACCGGGATCGGGGGCTCGTCGTCATCGGTGTTCACACGCCCGAGCTGCCCCAGGAGCGCGTGGAGTCGAACGTTCGCGATGCGGTGCGCACGCTCGGAATTCCATTCCCAGTCGTCATCGACGGACAGTACAAGATCTGGAATCGCTGGCACAATCAGTACTGGCCCGCGGCGTACTACGTCGACAAGACGGGGCGAATCCGCTTCCATCACTTTGGCGAGGGGAGCTACGCCGAGCAGGATTCCGTGGTGGCACAGCTTCTCGCCGCCGCGGATCGTGAATGACGGCGTGAGTAACCCGCACCCATCGTCATTGAAGCCACTCGGAAAATTTGATCATGTGATCGTCGGCATCGATAATCTTTCGCATGGAATCGCGATGCTCGAGAAGCTGACGGGGTTGACGGCCGAGTATGGCGGTGTTCATCCGGGACGAGGCACGGAGAACGCGATCTTACCCTTGGGCGATGGCCGATACCTCGAGCTCTTGTCGTTGAACTCAGAAGGCGTTGCCGCAGCAGGGCCGGGCGAGCAGTCACTCGCCGCTTTTCACACGCTGACTCCGATCGGGTGGGCCGTACGCGTTGACGATGCGGACAGCGCTCACGACGAACTGGTCAGACGAGGTCTCCAGCCATCGTCTCCGAGAGTTGGAGGGCGTACGCGCCCGGACGGTTCGACGCTGCGGTGGCGCACACTCGGCCCGTGGCAGACCGAACGCGGTGTGTTTCCGTTCGTAATCGAGTGGAACAAGGCCAGCCCACACCCGTCGAGTGGGGCGCCTAGGGGCTGCAATTTGGTGGAGTTGGCGATCCTCTCTCCGGACGCGGATGCGTTGCGGGCCTCCTTGGCGGATGCCGGGATCGGCGTGCCGGTGCGAGCCGCGGCGAAAGAGGCTCTCGCGTTGACGATCGATTGCCCAAGGGGAAGGGTCACGTTACCCCTCTAAAATGGTCGAAACGGAACTGTTTAGGGGTTTCGAGGGTTCATCCGTATCCGGGCTAGTTGCACATTCCCCGACCTTCGGGGTAGATAGACATGGTCAATTACGCTTTGGTTCGAGCCATAGGAGATCACTCATGATGGGTTCAGTTACGAAGACGATGATCGCGACCGGTACGGCGCTCGCCGCCATTGGGATGTTCACGGCGCGCGGCGGTGCGAGCGCGGCGGTCGCCTTGCCTGCGCCTGAGGTCGGCGTTCGCCTTGCGACGGTCGGCGGGCAGGAAGTCGCGATATTTTCCGGCGGGTGCTTCTGGGGGGTGCAGGCGGTGTTCCAGCACACCAAGGGAGTGATCAGCGCCGTTTCGGGCTACACCGGCGGCAAGATCAAATCGCCGGGGTACGAGGTCGTGAGCACCGGAGTGACCGGCCACGCGGAGTCCGTGCAGGTGACCTTCGATCCGTCCCAGGTCTCCTACGGCGATCTGCTGCGCGTGTTTTTCTCCGTCGTCCACGATCCGACCGAGCTCAATTTCCAGGGTCCCGATCATGGCACGCAGTACCGCTCGGCGATCTGGTACATGACGGAGGCTCAGCAGGCCGCGGCGAAGGCGTACATCGCGCAGCTCACCAAGGAGAAGAGCTTCCCCCGCCCGATCGTGACGCAGGTGAACGCGGCTCAGCCTTTCTTTCCGGCCGAGGCGTACCATCAGGATTACGCGACCATCCATCCGGATGATGGATACATCGCAATCAACGATGCGCCGAAGGTGGTGCACCTGAAGTCGATGTTTCCGACGCTGTACCGGGACAATCCCGTGTTGGTGTCGTCGACGGGCAAGTAAGGAGCGCCGAGAGTCGGTAGTGGCGGCGCGGCGACAATGGTTGCCGCGCCGTTTTTTGCGTCAGCGGCTACTGCACTATTGGTGGTTGCTCGACTCGTCCGACGGCGTCGAGCATGAACGCGTCCCGGAACGCAATCTCATGCAGCCGGTCGTAGCGGCCGGAGCTGCCCCCGTGCCCGCCCGCCATGTTGACCTTGAAGAAGAGGGGATTGGTGTCCGTCTTCGTCGCCCGCAGTTTGGCAACCCACTTCGCCGGCTCCCAATACGAGACCTGGGAGTCGTTGAGCGACGACGTGACGAGTAGCCACGGATACGCTTTGTGCTCGACGTTGTCGTACGGGGAGTATGTCTTCATGTAATCGTACTGTGCCTTTATGTGCGGATCGCCCCACTGCTGCCACTCCTGGGATGTCAACGGGAGCGACGCATCCATCATTGTGTTGATCACATCGACGAATGGCACATCGGCGACGATCGCTCGAAAGAGATCGGGGTGCATGTTTGCGACCGCTCCCATGAGGAGACCGCCGGCGCTCCCGCCGTTCGCGACCGTCTTGTCGGCACTCGTGAATTTCTGCTCCTCGAGATATTGGGCGACGTCGACGAAATCGTTGAAGGTGTTCTTCTTGTTCATCATTTTGCCGTCGTCGTACCACTGCCGGCCCATCTCCTGCCCGCCCCGGATGTGGGCGATCGCGTAGGCGAAGCCACGGTCGACGAGACTGAGCACCGGCGAGTTGAACGTCGCTTCGGTCGTGTAGCCATAGGAGCCGTACGCATACAGCAACAACGGGTGGCTCCCATCCTGTACCCATCCCTTGCGAACGAGCATCGAGACCGGAACGTGCACGCCGTCGCGCACACTCACCATCAGCCGCTTCATTTCGTATCGCGATGAATCGTAGCCGGGTACCTCCAGGCGCTTTTTCAGCACACGCTCGTGCGTCGCCATGTCGTAGTCGAACGTCGAGGCCGGCGTGAGCAGCGAGGAGTATTGGAATCGCAGCGATCGGGCGTCGAACTCGGCGTTTTGCGTCGGGTAGACGCCGTACGCCGGCTCCGGAAACGTGATGTAGTGCGTCGCGTTGGTCGCGAGATCGGTCACGCGCAATCGAGGCAAGCCAGCCGCGCGCTCGGTCACGACTACGTAGTGCTTGAACGGCTCGATCCCCTCGATGAATACCGAATCGCTGTGCGGGAGCCACTCCGTCCATCTCGAAGGCGAGAAGTCGGTCTCCGGAATTCGCACCACTTTGAAATTGCGCGCGCCATCGTTGGTGACCATGAGAAAGGCTCCGTCGATGTGGTCGACCGTGTACTCGACGTTCGCTCGCCGGGGCGCGATGATGCGCGCGGCCGTGGACGGCGCAGCGGTCGGGATGACCCGCCACTCGGAGCTCGTAAATCCATCGTCGGCAATCTCGACGAACTTGCCGCTCTTCGAGCGGCGCACGCCCACGTCGTTGAGGAGATCGTCGTCCTGATACACCTTCACGTCCTTCGACCTCGGATCGCCAAGGACGTGGCGCCACACGGCGTTGGTACGGCGCGCGGAGTCGGCTGTCGCGTAAAACAAGGTGCGATTGTCATTGGCCCACGCGAGACCGGGCACGACCTCGCCGAGTGTGTCGGAGAGCATGCGCCCCGTCCGCAGATCCTTGACGTACAGCGTATAAACCCGAAGCGCCGTGGTGTCTTGCAGATACGCGATCCGTAGGCCGTTCGGGCTTACCTCTTGGCCGCCCAGCGAGAAGAACTTCTTCCCCGCGGCGAGTGCGTTCTCGTCGAGGTAAACCTCTTCCTTCGCGTCGAGCGATCCTCGCTTGCGGCATAGAATGGGATAGCTCTTTCCCTGCTCGGTGCGGGAGTAATACCAATAGCCGTTGTCACGGTACGGCACCGAGAGATCGGTCTCCTTGATGCGGACGAGCATCTCGTGGTAGAGCTTGTCCTGCAGCGCCTCGGTGTGCCGCATTCCCGCGGCCGTGTACGCGTTCTCGTTGTCGAGATACGCGATCACCTTCGGATTGCTCTTCTCGCGCAGCCAGAAGTAGTTGTCCACGCGCACATCGCCGTGAAGCGTGTCGATCCGGGCGATCATCGGCGCGACGGGCGGTGAGAGCTGTTGTGCGGGAAGCAGAGGAGCGAGCGCGGACAACGCGAGCGAGATGACGGCGA
>JBBQYZ010000372.1:0-4389 GCA_038208205.1 Gemmatimonadales bacterium
CCAGTGCTAGCGGTACCCTGATGAGTGGACCGCGAGCAACCAGTTCAGCGCCTCCCGCTTCCGAGTGAGCTTCCAGCGCGACGATAACGGGCAGGTGTCGACGGCGGACGTAGCACTGAACGGAACTACCCGAAGGGCGACAGCGGTGAGGACGAGCCGCGGATTGGCTGCACGTCTCTGGCGAGGTAAAGCGTGGAGCAACTTCGTAGTGGACAGAGGAACTCGCACGACCGCGCGCTCACCACACCGACCTGGGCTGCATCGTCGTAGAAAGTAGTACCATCTCAAAGCGGCCGCTGCGACCGGCCGCTTCTCTCCCCTAGCGTAGATGCTCCATGTTCTTCGAGGGCGCGCTCTCGCCACTACTCCGCAGCCTTGTCGTCTGCGCCGGCGCCACGAGCGCCGCAGCGTGCCACGCGGCGCGACCAGCCCCACCCCAGGACACTGACGTCACGCAGGTCTCTGCACCGCTCCGTGTGGATAGCGGTACGGTGTCCGTGAACGGCACGACGCTCTACCACGAGGCGGTGGGCCACGGGTCGGTCGTCGTCCTGCTTCACTCCGGGAACCTCGACCGGCACGTTTGGGACCCGCAGTTCCTGCCGCTCGCGCGGGAGCATCGCGTGATCCGCTACGACCTGCGCGGCTATGGCCGCTCCGGCCCCGCCGACGCGCCGTACCAACACCACGAGGATCTCCGCGCGCTGCTCGACGGGTTAGGCATCCAACGGGTGTCGCTGGTCGGCCTGTCCGGGGGCGGGCGGATCGCGCTCGATTTCGCGCTCGCGCACCCAGAGCGGGTGGACCGACTCGTGCTCGCCTCGCCGGGGCTGAGCGGCTGGAAGTATGATGCGGGCGACACAGCGTACTTCGCTGAGGCACGCCGCGCGCGAGACCGCGGCGACGCGGCCGCGCTCGGGATCGCGTGGCTCGGCAGCGCGTACATGCGCCCGGCGATGGAGCACCCGGAACTCGTGGCGCCGCTGCGCGAGATGGCGGCGGCGAACGGGAAGGCGTGGATGGGACTCCTCAAGCACGGCGAGATGGAGACGGCGACCGACCCGCCGGCGCTGCACCGCACCGCCGCGCTCCGCGTGCCCACACTGCTCGTCGTCGGCACGCGTGACACGCCTGACATTCGGGCAATCGCGGACACGCTCGCCGCCTCGGTGCCGGGAATCCGGCGCGTGACCTTCGAGGGGGCCGGACACCTGGTGAACATGGAGCAGCCGCAGCGATTCACGAATCTGATTCGGGCGTTCCTCCGCCCGTAGACGCCAAGGAATCGTTGCAACTGGCGAGGGAGGCGCTGGATCGAATCAGCGAGCTCCCGTCAGTGGGTCAGCGGCCCCCCAGTGCGCGGGCGGCGCAGAGCGTCTGCCCCAGCGGCGGCAGCCCCGCAGCCTCGCGCCGGAGGTCGACGTGCTCGCGGTCCTCGAGCGGCGCGAGCGCGAGCGTGCCGTCGGCGGCGCGCGAGAGCTGGGTGCCGTAGATCTGCTTGCGCCCCGCGCCGATGCGGAGCCGGTCCTCGAGCGTCGCGACGGCTGCCGGCGGCGACTCATCGGGGCCGGCCTCCATCATCCGATGCAGCGCGGTGCGCGAGAGCGCGGTATCGCGGGCGACGAGGAGCCAGACGGCGCGCACACCGGCCGCGCCGACGACCGAGCGCGTGGGCCAGGGCGCCTGGCGGTTGCGGGCGAGCGCGCGCAACGAGTCGAGCAGGCGAGTGCGTGGGCCCGAGTCCGCGCCAGTCGCGGTGAGCTGCTCGCCCACCACCTCGAATCCGGGCAGCGCGCCGACCGCGCTGGATGCGCCGAGCCCCGCGGCGTCGAGCAGCGCGCTGCGGAGCGCGTCGTCGGACCAGTCGTGGCGCGACTCGTCAGCCCAGGCCCGCTGCCGGCGATACCACGCGCCCGTGGTGTCGCGGCCGCAGGCGCGCGCGACCTGCCCCGCGGCCCTCGTGGCGCCCTGCGCCGCGGCGGGGTGCCCGATCACCGCGAGGAATGCGACTGCGGTGATCGCGCGTTGCGCGCCGCGTCCCGCGCCACATTGCGCGCTGCATTGCATGCGGCTCACCGGGCCGCCGAGGTGACGGCGAAGTCGGCGAACTCCGACATGCTGTCAGTCTTGGACCAGAGCCCCACGCGGCCCGACACCGGCGCGGTCAGCGTGTGCTCGAGGACGAGCTTCCCGTCGAGGTACGCGGTGAACGCCGTGCCGTGCACGCTCGCGCGCAGCTCGTGCCACGTCCCGAGCTCCAGCGGAAAGTTCTCCGTGCCGCGCTTCACGAAGCTCCGCCGCCCACCGTTGAACGTCCACAGCACCACGTTGTCCTCGGTTCCGTTGAAGCGCACGGTGAGGTAGTCGCCGTTGGACTTGAGGTCGAAGAGGATGCCCGCGCACCGGTCGAGCGTGCCACCGATCATCTTGAACCGGAGCGCGATGTCGCCGTTGGCGAAGCTCGGCACGTCGCGCGCGACGGCGATCGGGAAGTAGGCGAACGCCTTGACGTTGTCGATGAACTCCTCGTGCCGCGCGCCGTAGATCGCGCGCGCCTTGTCGGCCAGACCGCCGGCGGGCTGCCCCCGCTTCCAGGCGCGGCCGTCGGCGAGGATGACCTTCCGTCCCGCGTCGGTGGCGACCACCCAGTGGCCGACCACGGGCAAGAAGCTCACGGGCTCGTGTCCGGCGCGGTCGCGCGCGAGGTCGACCTGCACGGTCCTCGCCGCCGCGGCCGGCTGCGCGCCGGCGGCCGTCGGGACCACGTGCACGGCGCCGACGCCGAATGTGGCGACGACGAGCAGGGTGGTGCGGCTGGTGAGATGCGTCATGCTTGGCCCTGGGTGACGGTCCGCCGCCGCGTCCACAGCCAGAGGAGTGCGATGCCGAGCGGCCATACTACATAGAAGAGCGGGGCGGCCAGGCGTGGCGCCGCGACGAGCGGGTAGCCGGGATACGCGGTGCCGTCATCGACCGTTGGCGGCGCGACACCAGCGAGCGCGTAGATGGTCTCGAGCACAATTGGCTCCGTGGTCGAGCGGCTCATCGTGCGGCGAGCACCCAGCTCGTACCAGACCTCGCCGTAGTGCTCGCCCGGCCGCTCGAACAGCCCGGTGGACGTGCTCGCGGCGTAGGCGACCGCGACGTCGGGCAGCGTGCGCCGCAGCTTGTGCAGCACGCCGCGCTCGAGGTCCGCGAGGCGCGGGTCCTCAGGCGCGAGATGCACGGTCACGTGCAGCGGCTCGCGGAGCTGCGCGAGCGCGCGCTCGTCGGTCGCGGCGAACGAGTTGCGACGGTCCTCGCTCAGATCCCAGCTCGCATGCCGCCGCGCCGCCACGGGCAGCACGATGGCGAGTGCCGCGAGCACGATCGCCGCGGCTCGCCATCGCGTGGCGCGCCGACGGCCGGGGTGCAGCCACACGGCCGCGAGCGCGAGCAGCGCGGCCGCCGCGACGACGATCACGGCCGAGACGTCGAGCCGCAGCTCGCCGCGCTCGAAGGCGCGGAGCGCCGAGTCGGGGGTGAACTGGGCGACCGTCTGCAGGACGCCGCCGTTCACCTGCGCGGCGAAGTCGAGCGCCCACATGCCCAGCGTGAAGGCGAGCGCCACCACCGCCGCGCTCGCGGCACTCTCGGTGGCCGCCGCGGCGCAGGCAGCCACCGCCACCACGAGCAGCCCGCGCAGCAGATGACCGAGCAGCAGCGTCGCCGTCTCGGCGCCGCCGACGTGGCCGCCGTACGAGCGCCAGAGCAGGAGCGCGATAAGCCCGGGCGTCCAGAGGAGCATCCACGCCGCGAGGAGGGTCGCGGCCTTGACGGCGAGCTGCGCACCGGCCGACGTCCGCGCCTGCAGGAGGAGCAGGAGCGCCCCGCTCTCCTTCTCGGCCGACACGAGCCGGATGACGACGAACGGGAAGAGCAGCGCCGCGGCGAGCGCGTACGCGCCGAAGGTGGGGACGACGATGCCGTCGAGCGGGCTCAGTCCCTGCGCGAGCGCGGCGGGGCCGCCGGCGGAGCCGCTCGCCTCGGCGTACGCGCGCACCGCGCTCGTGAAGGCGTGGCCCACGAGCGGGCCCGTCGCCGCCGCCACGAGGAACGCGGCGCGCGATGCGGCGAGCTCGCGCCACTCCTTGGCGAGGAGCGCGCGCACCGGATTCCACGCGCCGCTCACGTGAGCGCGAGGAAGACGTCTTCCAGATCGCCCCCGGGCAGCCCGGCTCGCGCGCGCAGCTCGTCCGGTGTGCCCTCCGCCACGGTCCGGCCGTCGCTCAGCAGCACGAGCCGGTCGCAGACGCGGGCCGCGTCGCGCATCGCGTGGATGGACAGCACGAGCGAGCGGCCACCGTTCGCGACGCGGCGGAAGAGCGCGATCGCCTCGCGCGTCTGTCG
>JBBQYZ010000373.1:0-4373 GCA_038208205.1 Gemmatimonadales bacterium
CACCGTCGCGCTGGCCGCCTGCGCCAAGGCGCCGGGCGGTGCCGACACCGCCCGGGTTGCCGGCGGCACCAGCAGCACCAGCGGCAGCACCGTCGGTGCGTTCACCACGGGCGGGACGATGGGGGCGCACGACACCTCCCACGCCTCGACGACGTCGCCGGCGGGCCCCACCACGGCGGCGTCCACCGCCGACGCGATGGACGCGATACACGAGAAGGGGATCAAGGCATTCCCGGCCAAGACGGAAGGAAAGGGCAACCAGCTCCTGGCACCGCGCCTCGAGAAGGGAGTCAAGGTCTACGACCTCACCGCCAAGGTCGTGCAATGGGAGGTCGAGCCGGGCCGACGCGTGGAGGCGTGGACCTACAACGGCGTCGTGCCCGCGCCGCAGATCCGCGTGCGCGAAGGCGACCGCGTGCGCATCAACCTCAAGAACGAGCTGCCCGAGTCCACGGTGATCCACTTCCACGGCCTCGAGCTGCCGAACGACCAGGACGGCGTCTCGTTCATCACCCAACCGCCGGTCAAGCCCGGCGCGTCATACACGTACGAGTTCACCGTGCCCAACTCGGGCTCGCACATGTACCACTCGCACCACAACTCCGCCAAACAGGTGGGTCTCGGACTGCTCGGCGCATTCATCGTGGAGCCGAAGAACAGGTCCGCCGAGCCGAAGGTGGACGTCGACTACGTGATGATCCTCAACGACGGCATGCACGGCTACACACTCAACGGCAAGAGCTTTCCCGCCACCGAGCCGATCGTCGCCAAGCTCGGACAGACCGTTCGCATCCGGTACATGAACGAGGGCATGATGATCCACCCCATGCACCTGCACGGCATGCACCAGACCGTCATCGCCAAGGACGGCTGGGCGCAGCCGCAGCCCTGGAAGTGCGACACCCTCAACATCGCGCCCGGCGAGCGGTGGGACGTGATCGTGAAGTGCAACAACCCGGGCACCTGGGCCTTCCACTGCCACATCCTTCCGCACGCCGAGAGCGAGCATGGCATGTTCGGGATGGTGACGGCGCTGGTGGTGGAGAAGTAAGATGAGTGACGCCACCGCTACACACTCCCCGACCGGCATCCCGATGGCTCCCAGGGCGCGTCCCGACGTCATTCGCGTCATCCTCGCCGACGATCACCTCGTCGTCCGTGCGGGGCTGAAGGCGCTGCTCGGCGCGACGAAGGACATCCAGGTGGTCGGCGAGGCGGCCAACGGGCGCGACGCCCTCTCGCTCGTCGAGCGGCTGTCGCCCGACGTGGCCGTGCTCGACCTCGACATGCCCCAGATGGACGGTGCGGCGGCGACGAAGGAGCTGATTGCCAAGGGGTCGACGACCCGGGTGCTGATCCTCACCATGCACGACGAGGACGAGTACCTGGTGACGCTGCTGGAGGCCGGAGCGGCGGGATACCTGGTCAAGAACGCGGCCGACCGCGAGCTCGCCGATGCGGTGCGCGCCGTGGCCTCGGGCGACAGCTACGTGCAGCCGTCGGCGGCGCGGGCGCTGGCCCGCCAGGTGGCGCACCGGTCGCAGCATGCCGACGAGCGCCAGCAGTATCAGTCGCTGAGCGAGCGTGAGCGCGACGTGCTGGTGCTGGTCGCCGGCGGCTACTCGGCCTCCGAGATCGGCGAGAAGCTGTTCATCTGCCCCAAGACCGTCGAGTCCTACCAGCAGCGGATCTCCGAGAAGCTCGGCCTCGCGCATCGTTCGGACTACGTGCAGCTCTGCCTCAGGCTCGGGCTCCTGCAGGCGACGACCTAGGAGACGCGCATGACGAACGGCAGCGGTCGTCCCACCGTCCGCGACATGACGCGGGAGCAGGCGCAGGCCTTCATCGCGGCCAGGAACGTGGGGCGGATCGCGTTCACGCTGCACGACCGTGTCGACATCGAGCCGATCCACTACGTCGGCGACGGCGACTGGCTGTTCGGGCGCACGAGCAAGGGGGCGAAGCTGGCCACCCTGCTCCACCACCCGTGGTGCGCGCTCGAGACCGACGAGGTGCGCGACCTCTTCGACTGGTCGAGCGTGGTGGTGAAGGGGACGTTCTACCTGCTCGATCCGGAGATCAGCTCCCCCGACGTCTATCGGCGCGCCGAGCAGCGGCTGCGCGCGCTCGTGCCCGGCACCTTCTCGGTCAACGACCCGGCGCCGCACCGCGACGTCGTGTTCGGGATCTACGTCAACGAGATCACCGGGCGTACATCGCACCCCTGATCCGGGCGCCCGACCGCGCGCACCGATCAGCGGGTGCGCACGACCACGAGCTGCAGGTTGGTAGGCGTGGAGGAGACTCCGGTGAGCGCGAAGCTCGCGGTCCCGCTGGCCGGCACGCTCAAGCGGAAGAACGCCGAGCCCCCCGCGACCACGCTGCCGGAGCTGGGGGTCCCCTCCGCGAGCGTCTTGACCGGGAGCGGGTAGCTGCCATAGAGGGTCGCGTAGATGCTGTGCCAGTTCCAGCTCGGCTGCTGGTACTCCGGCGCAGTCGTGGCCACGTCGTCCACGGCATGTGACGCGGACCAGTTGCGCACTGCGTCCGTCAGTCCCGAACCGTACACGGCCTGCAGGTTCGCGACGCCCGAGCTCGACGAGTTGACGAGCCGGCGGAAGAAGGCATTGTCCCCGGTGCCCGATCGGTCGGCGAGATAGCGCAGCAGCGACCACGCCGCGCCGCGCGTGGAGAGCGAGTCGTCCGACGCGTAGGGAGACGACGTGGAGGGCTCGAGCAGGTACCGCCGGTACCGTCCCGAATTTCCCAGCATGTCCAGGTTGAAGGCGCTTCGCCGCTGCTGGCTCGCGCGGATCTGCGGCGTGTCGAGATTCTCCTTCGGCCCCACGCCCGCTTCCCGATAGAACAGCAGCTCCTCGGCGATGTGCGCCAGCCCTTCGTCCAGCCAGGTGTCCTCGAAGTCGGCCGCATCGTTCACGTAGATGCGCCGGCCCGCATTGATCAGGTGCTGGAACTCGTGCGCGATCACCGCGGTGGTGTTCGTGTCCACGAAGCCGGTCGAGAAGTCGTTACCGTTGATCGTGCCCTTCGGGTCCGGGGTCAGCAGGTAGAAGAACTCGCCCTGGTTGCTGCCGGCGCACGCCTCCGCCTGCTGGGTGGCCTTGGTGGGGAAGAGGTCGCGCGAGAAGGTGAAGCCGCCCACGAAGGAGCCCGCGTTGGCGGGCGTGAGCTCGTTGACCGCACGGGTGAAGATCAATCCGACGTGGCCGTTGGCGTCGATGTCCGTGGGGGGACCGAAGGCCGCCGAGTCGATGGGGTAGACGAGCGTGTCGAAGCGGGCCGCGAACCGCTGGAAGTCGGCGCTGGTGAAGCCGCCCGCCGGGTTCAGGGTGTCCGAGAGGACGATGGCGTGAGTCCCGATCGCCGCCACACGCGTGGCGTGGTAGATGGGATTCGTGCAGGGATCGTTCGGGTTCACGTTCACCGTGACGATGTCACCGACCCTGGCGTCGACGGGGATCGAGCCATCACGCCGCACCGGGTCGAGGGACCGGGACGCGGCCGCGCCGCTGCTGGCCGCGCCGCTCGCCTCGCGCGCGGCACGCCAGGCGCGCGCGCCGGCGATCCGCGGCGTCAGCGCAGTGCGCTCCCGCGCCCGCATGCGCCGCTCGAACGCGCGGTCCAGCTCGGGCGCGTCCGGCGTGGCCGCGCCACCGAACAACCGGTCGAGCGAGGGGGCATCCGTCGCCGCCAGCACGGCCGAGGGCACAGCGAGCCCGCTGCCCCGCACGGTAAAGTTGGCGGCCGCGCCATGGGCCGAGCTCGTGTTCACGACGACGGCGATGTACTCCGCGCCCCCGGCACCGCCCTCGAGGGGCACCGTCTGCGAGCCAGCGAACGTTGCGGCCTGGCCCAGGTTGAGGCCGGAGGCCGGGGCCATCCCCCCATCACCACCGCCGCATGCCGCCAGCAGAACAACACCGAGCAGGGTCGAGGAACGAGGAAGAGAGCGTTGAGACATTCGCCATCCCCGGCCGCAGCCGATTGGTGAAAAATTCGGGCGCACGGTGGACTGTCGCCATCCGGCGCATCATAAGGCAAGAAGCGATACATGTCGGCGACCGATTCGCGTCCGCCCGACCTGTCGACCTCGTGCTTCCTCAATACCCTCCCCGGGGCGCTGAGTTCGATTCGCCGTGTACGATTCGCGAGTACCTTCATCACGACGGCGCAGCGACGTGCGCTGGATCTCCTCGGGCCCAACCGAGTTCGTGTGTGGCCCTGATCGTGCGTCCCACCGTAGCGCGTGCCCCTCCTCCACAATTCGACCTCACTCGTGCGCGTCCGCCTCGGCGGCGTGGTTCTCGGGCTGCCGGCCATGGCGGTGAGGGAGATCGTGCGCGCCGTGGCGA
>JBBQYZ010000374.1:0-4369 GCA_038208205.1 Gemmatimonadales bacterium
CAAAATCTTCCGGCGTTCGTGCGCCGTCTGGAGGGAAGGGACGACGCGCGATAGTCAGCGCGTCCAATCCGTTCACGTGGGCCCAATCTGGAGTTGGCCCGGTTCGTGGACGGGTGGCGACTTGAGAATCAAGCCGCCGCATGGGTTGATGATGTGAGGAGTTCGTAGTTGATCGGGGATCGCTGTCCGAGCGCGGAGTGCCGCCGATGCGGGTTGTACAGCATTCGATGAAGTGGAAGATCGCCATGCGCGCCGCGGCCTGCGAAGGGAACGACTGGCGATCGAGGAGCTCGCACTCGAGCGTGGCGAAGACGCTTTCACAGAGGGCGTTGTCGTAGCAAGTCGTACACCGTGCCGCGCGACGGCCGCACGCCGAGCGTCTCGCAGCGATCGCCGCTGCACACGCGCATCTCGAGCGCGGCGAGCACGAGCACCCTCTTGAGATGGGTCGCCATCGCCCAGCCCACTGCGCGGCCGCGCGTACCGCACACGCCATCTCACCGAGGAGGCGACCCCGACCCGTCGCGTGAAATCCGCCTAACTCGCTCCCGATACGACAGAATTAAGAGAAAAACAACGACAGAATTTGGAGAACTGACAAGGACGTACGTGCGGCGAACACGACGTACATGGCGCGGGTCAACCCAGCGAGGCGCCGAGAATAGAGGGGCTACGTCACGGAAAGGCGATCTGCTACGTCGAATGACGTATGTACGGAGCGCAGTAGATGGGCGATCGTGCTGGAACCACTCCCTCATGGAGACTCTCATGTTCCATTACGCTCGCCGTCCCGTTGCCGCGATCGCGCTGTGTCTGGTACTCGCGCCCTCTCTCGCAGGATGCATGACTGTCCAGCGAGTTCCGTTCAGCCCCACCGATTCACTGGGCCAGATCTCGGGCGTCACGACACGCTCGGGTAACGAGATCCCGTTCGCGGCGCGCGGTGCATCGATCACGAACGACACGCTGTATGGCGTCGGGCGTCAGGGTCAAGTGATCGTACCCACCGACAGCGTCGCCGATGTTTGGAAGTCGAAGGCGTCGCCGGCCCGTACGACCGCCCTGGTACTGGGAGTCACCGCCGGACTAGTCGGGATCGCGTGGATAGCGGCGGCAATAGCGTTCTCGAACAGTTTCAAGTTCGGCCCTTAGCGAGCTCGCGTCATCACCCGGATGCGTCATGCGACCGGCAGCCTACGTCGCATGACTTCGCGACTAGGTCGAATGATGAATGTCGCCGGCGCAGCCGTGCATCCACCGGTGGTAATGTCCATCCAATTCACGGCGACCACGGGTACGGACCGGATCACGGGCGTCACGATGCGCTCGGGAGTTGAGATAAGATTCGTGCATCGTGGTGCGCGCATCGCAAACGACACGCTGTACGCGGCGGGAACGCAGAACGAGATACGTCTGCCAAGGGATAGCATCGCGGGCGTCTCGAGATCGAAGGTCTCGATAGGACGTGTCGCCGTCCGGCCCCTGCGCATGGTGTCGCTGAGTGATCTACTGGAGGAACTCGATACGGAAATTCACGGGTAACTAGCGGTAGCGGCCACGGCAGATCACGCGCATCCCTGATGTAGTAGGGCGTCGTGTCTGCATCGGGTGTCTGACCCGCACGCCTGATAACGGTAAGGTCCGAGTCTCAACTCCTCGAAGGCCCATCATCCGTAACTGTTTCGCATGTTTGCTGTACGCGGCCGAGGTGAGGGACTTGGCGCTCAGTCGGGAGCAGGAGCCGGAGTGGCAGCGACGGGCGGCGGTCCAAAACTGCTGGTGCGCGTCGCTGGCTGGACGGCGTTCGGCGTCTTATGTTGGACGCGACACCTCTGACCCCAAGCGCCTCGCCCATGCTCGACCTGCGAGACCAGCTCCAAGCCACGCTCGGCGCGGCCTACACGATCGAGCGCGAGCTGGGAGGCGGCGGCATGGCGCGCGTCTTCGTCGCCACCGAGACGGCGCTCGGGCGCACGGTCGTCATTAAGGTGCTCCCGCCGGAGATGCGCGGCGCCGTGACCGTCGAGCGCTTCCGACGCGAGGTGCTGCTCGCCGCCCGCCTGCGCCACGCGCACCTCGTTCCGCTACTCTCCGCCGGCGACGCGGACGGCGTCCCCTACTTCACGATGCCGTTCGTCGAAGGCGAGTCGCTCCGCGCGCGGTTGGCGCGCGACGGCGCGCTGCCTATCGCCGAGGCGGTCCGGCTCCTCCGCGACGTCTCCGACGCACTCGCTCACGCGCACCGCGAGGGGTTCGTTCACCGTGACCTCAAGCCGGAGAACATCCTCCTCGAGCACGGTCACGCGTTCGTCGCGGACTTCGGCGTGGCGAAAGCGCTGACCAGTGCGGCCACTGCCCCGCCGACCGATGGAACGCGGGGGGTCCTGACCACGTCGGGCTTGGCGGTCGGCACGCCGGCCTATATGGCGCCCGAACAGGTGCTAGCCGACCCGGGGGCCGACCACCGGGTCGACCTCTACGCGCTCGGCTGTGTCGCGTACGAGATGCTCGCCGGCGGGCCGCTGTTCGGCGGAACGACCCCACACGCACTCGTCGCCGCGCACATCGCGCAGATGCCGCAGGCGCTCGCGGCACGGCGTAGCGAAGTGCCGGCGGACCTCTCCGCCCTGGTCATGCGTCTGCTCGAGAAGCGCCCCGAGGACCGGCCGCAGAGCGCCGCCGATGTCCTCGAGACGCTGGAGAGGCTCGACAGCAGGTCCGGGTTGCCGCAACGCTTGCGGAGTCGGCGCATCGACCCAGCGGCCAGGACTCGCTGGGCCGCTGCCGTGGGAGCGCTCCTCGTCGTTACACTCATCGCGGCGGGCGTTGTGCTCGCCACCCGATCCGCGTCGCACCGGCCAGAATCCGCCACGACGGTTGTGAGAGCCGTCGGCACGAGACCGGCAATCACCGCCGTCGCCGTCCTCCCACTCGTGAACGTCGGCGGCAGCACCGACGGCGATTACTTCGCAGACGGAATGACTGACGAACTGGCGGGTGCGCTCGCCGACGTAGAGGGGCTCCGAGTGGCGGCGCGCAGCTCGGCGTTCGCGTTAAAGGGAACGCAGCTCGACGCAGCGGCGCTCGGGCGGGCCCTCAACGTCGGCGCGCTCCTGGAGGGCAGCGTCAGGCGCGCCGGCGGGCGGCTGCGGGTCGCCACGCAACTCGTGAGCGCGGCGGACGGGCTGACCCTCTGGTCGCACAGCTACGAGCGCGAGGAGCGCGACGTATTCGCGGTGCAGGACGAGATCGCACGGGCGGTTGCCAATGCGCTGAGCCTCGCCCTGCGCGGCGGCGGCGCAGTGGCGGGGGAGCACCCCGCGAATGCCGAGGCGCACGACCTCTACCTGCGCGGCCTCTACCACTTCCGCAAGGTCACCAAGCCGGAACTGTTGCGCAGCGTCGCGTTCTACGAGCAGGCGCTCGCGCGCGACTCGACCTACGCGCTGGCGTGGGCGGCACTCGCCGTATCGTGGGAGACGCTGGCCGACGACTGGGTGGCACCGGGGGAAGCGTACCCGAAGGCGAAGGTCGCGGCGGAGCGTGCGCTGTCGCTCGACCCACGGCTTCCGACCGCGCACACCGCGCGTGGTGGCGTTCTGTACTTCTACGAATGGAAGCCTGCCGAGGCCGAGCGGGAGTTCCTCCGCGCGCTCGCGCTCTCAGCGAGTACGCCGGAGGTCGGGTTGTTCTACAGCGACCTGCTCGCGTCCACGGGGCGCGCCGACTCGGCCCTCGCGCTCGCGCGCCGCTCCCACGCCGCCGACCCGCTCTACGTCGACATGAGCACACAGTTCGGCGACATGCTCCGGATCACGGGCCGCGCCGACGAGGCGCTAGCGGTGTACCGCGCCGCGCTCGACCTGGAGCCGAATCGTAGCGACGCATGGCAGGGCATCGGCGACGTCCTCGCCGCGCGTGGGCGGCGTGCGGAGGCACTCGCCGCCTACCGGCGTCTCCCGGGAAAGGGCGTGCTCGCACGCGTTGCAACGGCGGTGACGCTCGTGGAGCTCGGACGGCGGGACGAGGCGCGCCGTGAGCTCGCCGCGCTCGTCGCCGAGTCGCGCCGCAGATACGTCCGCGCCGAACAGGTGGCCGCGGTCTACGTGGCCCTCGGGGAACGTGACAGCGCCTTCGTGTGGCTGGACCGCGCCCTGCGGGACCGCTCGTCGGGGATGATGCGGCTCGCGAGCCCGACGATGGCACGCTACTGGGACCCGATCCGCGCGGACCCGCGCTTCCGCCAGCTGCTGCGAGAGGTCGGGATCACGTAGCGGGCTGGTCGACGCATCTGACTGGCAGTTGACGAGTTAGGCGGCCTCTCTTTCGCTAAGTCGTGCATCGTCGTACTCTCGAGCATGACAACGGA
>JBBQYZ010000375.1:0-4364 GCA_038208205.1 Gemmatimonadales bacterium
AGCTCCTCGACGACGCGGGGGAACAACGTCATGTGCGCGCCCGACAGGATCGACAGGCCGACAGCATCGGCGTCCTCCTGCCGCGCGGTCTCGGCCACCTGCTCCGGCGTCTGGAAGAGACCGGTGTAGATCACCTCGAAACCGGCGTCGCGCAGCGCCCGGGCGATGACCTTGACGCCGCGGTCGTGCCCGTCGAGGCCGGGCTTGGCCACGACGACTCGATACGGGCGCTGCACGGCGGGCATCCTAGGAGGATGCCCGTGGCCCGATCAGATCCGCGCCGGGCCACGATCATCGCCGTGGTGGGGGTGGTGTTCAGCGTGGCCATGATCGCCCTCGTGCTGTTCGTGAACTCCACGAGCAAGGACGTGCAGGTGGGCACCACCAGCACCGAGTTCCCCGCCGGGCGGGCGAAGGACCGCGCCGTCGACGTGGCCCGCCAGCCGCTGCTGTTCCCCGACCCCGCCAACGGCGGCCGGCCGATCATCCTCCAACACCTCGACACCGACCCGCTCAAGGGGTGGGTGGCCTTTGACGCCGCCGCCGGCAACTGCCCCCACGAGATCGAGTGGCATGCCGACACCCACGACTTCACCGACTGCACCGGTCGCCGCTACCCGGCCGACGGCTCCGGCCTGTTCCAGTACCCCGTGCGGGTCGATGCCGGCGGCAACCTGTTCGTCAACCTGCACCCCGAGGTCACGACGGTGACGAGCGCACCGCCGACCACCCCGACGATCATCATCTCCGGCAGCCCCCCACCATCGACCAGCTGAGCACCCCGCGGCCGTTCTTCGCGCGCTGGTGGTCGCCTGACGACCCGGAGCGTGGTGGGCCCTCGCTACTCAGGAGACGGCGGCCACTGGCGCCCAGCTGAGGTAGTCGAGATCGAGCGTGTCGCTGTCGACGTACTCGCGAGCGGTCAATTCATCGAGCGGGATCATTGCCCCGTCCACCGAGCGGATCACCCCGCGCGGTTCGGCTCTGCGGAGCCACTCGTCTACAACCTTGTCCCAGTCGTCGTCGGACATGACCGCGGCAGCGTCATCTCGTGTCGAGGGCGCGAAAGTGAGGAAGACATCGATCTCGTTCGCCGACCAGGACGGCGTGCCCGTCACTCGAATCTCCTCGAGAACCGCGAGAGCGCGTCGCTCCGGGCTTGCTCGGTCGTGCTTGTCTCGAACTCGTTCAACAAGCTTTCCAAGGGACAGCCCCAGGTCGTCCGGAAACGCGAATCGTGAGTAGACGCGACCGACGCCGCGCCCGAAGCGACGTTGGTCTGTATCGGTCGGGAGCCCCGCGACGCGATTGAGACGCGCAAGGAGGCTCTTCTCTGCAGTCACCATGATGTCGAGGTCGGCGAACGCGTCGCGTCCGCCGCCCGGGACAGGTACGAAGCGGGGGCGGCTTCCGCGACGCGCCTCGGTCGCCGCCGGCTCCTCGAGGCGTACTAGACCGGCCAGCTCCACATGTGGACGCGTTGAACATCCTCGAACCACGTCGCAGGTTTGGCTGACGACCACGAGTGCTTCGACCTCAGCGGATACGTACGCGACGTTTGAGTCCTCAGTTACTTCTGCCGCGGCCGCGTGCTCCGTTAGAGGAGCATCTGCGACTCCCAGCCAGCCGATCGCGCGCAGATCGACGATGTCGCCTTGACGCCAGCTTCCGGTAGCGGCGTCGATGCTCTCAACAAGAGCAGCGTCGGCGGCGAAGGACACAGGTCACACCCTGAGGCCGGGGACCGGAACGGCGCCAAGAACGCGGCCAAGCAGTGGTGGCGTGTCCTGGCGGGCGTCAAGAAGGTCCGTGGGAGCAAAGCCGCGACGGCGATCGCGCTCCGTGGAGGTCAATGGGGTGGGACGGCGCCCGCGCCGCGGTGGCGACGATGGCTCGATGTGCGGAGATCCGCCTCGAAGCAGCTCGACCACCTCGTCATCCCGACAGGCGCAGAGCATCTCGTAGACAGATACGCCACCCTGAAGTGGTCGAAGAAGCTCCATCGTTGTGCTCTCGGCGTCACCCGTGTCGAAATGCCGCACGATCGCGAGCACGCGAAGGATTCGCTCGGCGTGCTCTGAACTTGGACGAGCACCGCGAGCCCAGAAATGAAGCGATCGTCGCTGGACTCCGAACAAGCGAGCAAGCTGCTCCCATGTGAGCTGCGTTCGACGTCGGATCTCCGCTACCGCTGACTGCAACACCGACGGCTCCGACGTGGCGAAACATCCCGCGCTCGTGCCCGGCAGGAACATGAAGAACCCGTTGCTCAAGTCGTTGGCAATCGCGCTGAAGCCGCTCGTGCCACACACGGTCCAGAGACGAAGCCTCTGCTCGTGGAAGCCGCGCTCGGCTGGCGCGGGAGAGCCGATGCCCGACGTCGTCCACTCATCGTTCCACTCGGCAGTCGCGCGTTCCATGACCCCGTTCATATCGCACCACCGCAACGGCGGAGGAGCTCCGGCTCCACCGCCCACCGGAAGAACCGGTAGATGCGATCCGCGAACGTGTCTGCCAGGACAACGACGTTCTCGACGTCGAAGTCGGTCGGACCCTCCGTGTACATGTCGAGATCCAAAAGCCAGGACGGGCTCGTTACGGCATCACCATGAAGCGGATCCAGCTGCGCATTGGCCGGGACCAAGCCCCACCTGCCGTGCAACACGGCGTCGGTGAGGCGGAACTCGGAATCGGAGACGCTGTGTACAAGCTCGCCATCTGGGCCGAGCAGAGTCGTGCAGACTCCACGAACTTCCGGTCGGACGAGAACGTTCAGGGCACCTGGCCCCTCGGGTGCGCCCAACTCGACCCGGTCCGCATACCGGAGGCCGAAACGATCGAACGTGGCCGGACCGATCGACGTCGCGAGTGCTTCGAGCACCGTGCGCAGTCGGCCGATGAATCCCGGACGGTCGAGGTAGGCCGTCGTGTCGAGCGCGACGAAGGAAGGCGCTAGCGACACTCGCCAGGTGTCGGCCTTGTCACGGAAGCGCCACACATGCCCGGAGTCGCCTCCGGCGCCGATGCCCGAGGGCGTGAGGATCAGACTGACCTCCCGCTCTGGACGTAGAACCGGATAGTCCGAACGAAGAGCCTCCTGAAACGGCCCGATGAACTCCTCGCGTGCGATCGACGCTACGGGCGGAAAGCGGAGTTGGGCGACAACCGCGATCAGCGGTGGGTCGCTCAGAAGGATCTCATCGAGCGGCTCGTCACCGAAGGGTGTGTCGGGCTGGAGAACCGTCATGCTTCACACTCTACTTCACAGGGCCAAGGATGTGAAGTAGAGCGTGAAGCACCCACACAAGGACAGGACCGACCACAAGGAGAAGCTCCCCGCTGACTACGCGGAGAGGGTCCAGGCAGCGGTCGACGCGGGCGAGAGGGAGAAGGTCGCCGAGATTCAGCGCCCACGCTCGTCATGGACGGCGGTAACAGCCCTCACCGGGGCCCGCAACGCCGTCGCCGCAGTGGCTTCGGAGATCCCGGGCGCGCGCCGGCTCAGCATCGAAGGGCAGGATCACGGCGTGGCCAGCGCAGTCATCGCGCCGGTGCTCATCGCCTTCCTCCGCTGAGTGAAGATCCACCTTCGACTGCGTGCTCGCTACCGGAGGGTGACGGGCAGCGTCTCGACTCCGCGAAGCGCAACACGTCGCATCCAGCGGGGTTCGTCGTAGGCGGGGGTCATCTTGGGGAATCGGCGTATGAGGCGAGGGAGCGCGACGGTGGCTTCGAGCCGGGCCAGTGAGGCGCCGAGGCAGTAGTGCGGTCCTCCGCCAAACGACACATGCTCGTTGGCGCCGGCCCGGCCGATGTCGAGGACATCGGCGGTCGGTCCCCACTTGCGCGGGTCGCGGTTCGCGGATGCCAGGGACAGCGTGATGTGGCTGCCGGTCGGGATCGTCACGTCTCCGATCCCGATGGCCTCGAGGTTGATGCGGCGGGTGAGCTGCACCGGGCTGTCGAAGCGAAGGACCTCCTCGACGGCGTTGGCGTCGAGGTCCGGTTCGGCGCGCAGGCGTTCGAGCTGGTCGGGGAAGCGGAAGAGGTGGGTGACGCCGTTGCCGATGAGGTTGAGGGTGGTCTCGTGCCCGGCGATGTACAGCAGCAGGACCTGCGCACGGACCTCGTTGTCGTCGAGCACGTCACCGGCGTCTTCGGCGTGAAGCAGCGCCGTGAGGATGTCGTCGTGTGGCTTGCGACGCTTGTCGACGATCACCTGGTCCAGGTAGGCGCCCATGGCGCGCCCGGCCTCCGCGGAGTCGTTCTCTTCCTGCGGTGTGCTGAACGGATCGAGGCCCTTGGTGAGGGTGCGCGACCACGCTCGAAGCTGTGGTGCGTCGTCGTGGGGCATCCCCAGCATG
>JBBQYZ010000376.1:0-4363 GCA_038208205.1 Gemmatimonadales bacterium
CCCGCTCACGCGAGGACCTCGTCGACGGCATCCTGAGCGCGCTGCGCTGGCTGGGCCTCGACTGGGACGAGGGGCCCGTGCGGCAGTCGGAGCGGCTCGACCTGTACCGCGCCGCGGCGCAGCGGTTGCTCGACGAGGGGCGGGCCTACTGGTGCGACTGCACGCGCGAGCTGATCGACGCCCGAACCAAGGACAATCCCAAGCCCGGGTACGACGGCTACTGCAGCGATCGGGGGCTCGAAGCGGGAGAAGCGAGCGTCGTGCGCTTCCGCACGCCCGACGACGGAGAGACGGTGGTGCACGACGTCATCCGCGGTGAGGTGCACTTCGCCCACGACACGCTCGAGGACTTCGTGATCCTGCGTTCCGACGGCACGTCGGTGTTCCTGCTCGCGAATGCGGTCGACGACCTCGAAATGGGGATCACCCACGTCGTACGGGGTGAGGACCTCTTGTCGTCGACGCCGCGGGCGCTGCTCCTCCGCCGGGCGCTGGGCGCGGACGACGATCCGGTGTTCGCGCACCTGCCGATGATCGTCAACGAGAAGCGTCAGAAGCTCTCGAAGCGTAGGGACGACGTGGCCCTCGAGGAGTACCGCGAGCGCGGCTATCTCGCTCCCGCGGTGCGCAACTACCTGGCGTTGCTGGGTTGGGCGCCGGCCGACGGGCGCGAGATCCTCACCGTCGAGGAGCTCGTGGACGAGTTCGAGCTCGAGCACGTCACCAAGGCATCGGCGTTCTTCGACATCAAGAAGCTCGACCACATCAATGCGGAGTACATCCGGGCCATGCCGGTGGCGACGTTCGTCCGCGAGGCGACGCCGTGGCTCGAGCTCGACGCCGCCTGGCCGTCCGAGGCGTACGACCCCGCACTCTTCGAGGCGATCGCACCCGAGGTGCAGCAGCGGGTGAGGACGCTGGCCGAGGTTCCGAAGTGGGTCGACTTCCTCTTCCTCGACGCGCCTGCGATCGACGAGGCGGCGTGGGAGAAGGTGATCGGCCTGCCCGCGTCGTCGGTCATCCTGGACGACACCATCGCGGAGTACGAGACGTGCGCGTGGCAACGCGACGTCCTGCACGAGCGCACCGCGGCGGTCGGTGAGCGCCACGGCTTGAAGCTGAACAAGGCCCAGCTCCCCATCCGTGTCGCCGTCACCGGGCGCACCGTGGGGCCCCCGCTCTTCGAGTCGCTCGAGCTGCTCGGTCGCGAGCGCTCGCTGGAGCGGCTGCGCGGGGCGCGCAAGCGACTGAGCTGATGCGGCGGTGGTTGTTCCGGATCGTGGTGGGCGCGGTCGTAGTCGTGCTCGTCTACTTCGGCGTGACCTTCGTGCAGGTCTGGCTGACATCCCGCCGTGACCAGGCCCGTCCTGCGCAGGCCATCGTTGTGCTCGGTGCCGCGCAGTACGACGGCCGGCCCTCGGAGGTGCTGCGCGCCCGCCTCGATCACGCCGTCGAGCTCTACCGGCGCAGGCTGGCACCCGTCATCGTCGTGACCGGTGGCCGCCAACCCGGCGACCGCTTCACGGAGGCGACGGCATCGGCCGACTACCTGCACACCCAGGGGGTTCCCGACGACGCGATCCGGCGCGAGGTCACCGGCCGCTCCTCCTGGCAGTCGCTGGCCGCAGCCGCCTCGTTCCTGCACGCGGACGGGATCGACCGGGTGCTGCTCGTGTCCGACCCCTTCCACTCGCTACGCCTCGAGTCGATGGCCGGCGAGCTGAACCTCCACGGGTGGGCGTCGCCGACCCGCACGAGCCCCATCCACGGGGCGACCGAGGCGAAGTTCATCGCGCGCGAGGCCGTCGCGGTCGGGCTCGGGCGGATCTTCGGGTTCCGTGAGGTGAGCGGCGTCGACCAGGTCGTCACCCGTGTGCGGCAGCGCAAGGCGAGCGGCTAACCTCGTCGTCTCCGCCCATTCGGGGGTGGTGTAATCGGCAACACGGCAGGTTCTGGCCCTGTTATTGGGGGTTCGAGTCCTCCCCCCCGAGCTCTCTCGTCGCGAAGAATGCCCAGGTCATCGGCCTGGGCGTTTCGCTGAAAGAGCACGAGATTCAGTCCGTGGTCACGGTTTGGTCACGAACGTGCGCGTTGCCTGTGCGCGCGCGTTTCCGGTGCGAGCCCGCTCGTGGGCTCAAGAAGGACCGCCGAAGATCGATGCGGCGACACGTTCGGCGGCGTCCGCCTGCATGCCTTTGACAACATGCTGATAGATGGTCCACGTGATGACCGGACTCGAGTGTCCGAGCCGTTCACTGACGACCTTGACGTCGACCCCCGCCTTCAGGGCGAGCGTCGCCCATGTGTGGCGAAGATCATGCAGACGGATGAGCGGCAGCTCCACGAAGCGCGCCTGACGAAGACGTCGATCGAACGTCTTCGAGAACGCCTCGGGATGGTATGGGCGTCCGTCGGGACGTGGGAACACCAAGCCCGCGTCGCGATAGGCGTTCCCCAGTAAGAGCTTCTCTTCCGCCTGCCTTGCCTTCCAGCTGCGGAGCGTCGCGATCGTCCGACGGTCCAGCTCGATGACCCGTGCATCGCCACCCTTAGTTCGAGACACGATGCGGCCCTCGCGGCCCTTGCCTACCGCCTTCTGAAGCGGGATCACTTGCTGACGGATGGCGGTGACCCCTTCATCGAGGTCGATGTCTTGCCAACGGAGGCCGAGCACTTCTCCTCTCCGGCAGCCAGTCGTCGCGAGCACGAGCCACGGGTAGTGATAGCGATCACCATCGGTCAGGTTCAGAAACCTCAGGAGCTCAGCCGCAGACCACACCTTCATCTCGGGTGGCTTGGCGGACTTCGCCGATGGGGGAGTCGCTTGACTGGCGGGATTCACCGTGAGCCGACGCCACTTCACTGCATCGTCGAGCGCCGCGTGAATGATCGTATGGATATAGCGCACGGTCCTCGGCTTGAGGCCGGTCGACTGGCGCCCGAGCTTGCGTCCGCGCTCAAGCAGATCCGCGTACAGCGTGTTCAAGTGGCCACCGTCGAGCGCCTGCAGACGAACACCACCGACGCCTGGTATCACGTGCAGCCGGATGTTGCGCGCGTATGACTCCCAGGTGTTCTCTGCGAGCTCTCGTCGCACGGCCGGCAGCCAGTCGACGGCTAGGAACTCTGCGATCGTTTGTCTGTCGGGCGCGACGTACGTTCCGTGGCGGGCTGCAACACGAAGCTCGTCAAGTGCGGCCTGGGCTTCAGCCTTCGTGCGGAAGCCTCTCCGTTTGGCTTGTCGTCGCCGACCGTCGGTACCCCGCGCCAGTTCGACAATGAACCACCAGGTCCCCGTTCGAGAATCTCGCTGCGGACTGGCGTTCCGACTCATGGTCGCCCCCTCAAACTGTTGCTCTTCGGACTCACTGTTCCCGAGGAGTGGCGTCCTTCGCATGCCGCTCGAGGTCCTCGAGGTGGTTGGCGATCGAGCGGAGCGAGGTCTGCCACTGGTCGAGATCACCGAAGGACTCGCGCACGATCGCTGCGATACGCGCGGCCGCGAGGTTCGCGATCTGCTGCTGCGCGTCGGTGAGTGCCCGCGTCCCGAGCTGGTCGAGGAACTCCCGCAGCCGCAGCTCCATCACCGCCTGGTGCTCGGGCTCGCCGAAGACGAGATCGACGAGCAGGCTGAGCTCCGTGCCGAACTGCTCCGCGTCGGGAGTGACGAGCTTCACCGGCAACCCGTCGGCCCAAGGCGGCGGCGGCAGGTAGAACCAGCCCAGGGGCAGCTCGAAGGCCCGGGCGAAGGCAACAACTTCGTCTGCATCGAAGTTGCGGATGTGCTTGCCCGCCACCGAGCGCTCTGCGGCCGAGAAGTTGGCCTTTGACCACCGCGTCCCCAGATACGGGGCGAGCGCGTCGGCAGCCTGTTCCTGGGTCCAGCCCCGCCACTCCCGGGCCCGGGCCAGGTTGAAGGCGACCACCTGGTTGGGCGTGAGCCCCCAGTACGGCTGCGCTTGCTTGGGCTTGGCCACGCCCCTCCTCTCTGACGCTTCAGTGTCAAACGCTCAACAGATAGGTCACTTTACCACTTGACCAACGAATCACACGGGCGTAACTTCGGCGGATGGACGGGGGCCAGGGGATCGGGCGCGAGCCGCTGCGCGAGCTGCCGGAGGTTCTCACCGTGGAGGAGGCCGCCGCCATCCTCCGGATCGGCCGAGGCGCCGCTTACGAGCTGGCGCGTCGCTACCGCGAGACCGGAGGTCTCGAGGGCCTGCCGGTGGTGAGCCTCGGCCGCAGCCTGCGGGTGCCCCGCGCGGCGCTCGAGCGGCTGCTCGCCCTCAACGGCGTGGTGCACGACGGGGGCAACGCCCAGGCGCGCGGTCGCCATGGCGCGGCCTGAGCCGACCGAGCTCGG
>JBBQYZ010000377.1:0-4356 GCA_038208205.1 Gemmatimonadales bacterium
GCGTGAAGGCCAATGCGCTCGTCATGAAGATGACCGACGCGGAATGGCAGTGGGACCGGAAGAAGCTCACCTTCTACTTCACCGCCGAGAAGCGCGTCGACTTCCGCACCCTCGTGCGGGAGCTTGCCTCCATGTTTCACACGCGCATCGAGCTCAAACAGATCGGCGTCCGCGACGAGGCCAAGCGCCTCGACGGCATCGGGCGCTGCGGCCGCCAGTACTGCTCGGCCAGCTGGCTGCCCGAGCTGCGGCCCGTCAACCTCGGCGTCGCCAAGGAGCAGCGGCTCTCCCTCAACCCGTCGCAGATCTCCGGTGCGTGCGGTCGGCTGATGTGCTGCCTCCGCTACGAGCACGACTTCTACGTGCAGAGCCGGCGCAAGTATCCCAAGGAGCTCAAGATCCTCCGCACGTCGCGCGGCGAAGAGAAAGTCCTGGCCAACGACATCTTCCGCGAGCGAGTCACGCTGCGCGGCGTCGAAGGTGAGGTGCGCACGATAGCCCTCGCCGATCTGAGGACCGAACTGACTGAGGCGGGCGAGCCGATCGCTGCGGCGCTCGAGGCCGCCGCGCACGAGCTGTTCACCTCACGGCCCGCGCGCGACCACCATCGCCATGACACCTCCGACGAGCACGCGGAGTTCGTCGGGGATCGATCGCCGCGTGCGCCACATCCCACGCTGCCCGTCCGGCTGGCACCCGCGCGGCTCGCGCCCCTGCCGCTTCCGCCTGCGCCGCTCGCACCCGTGCCGGTGCCCGTGCCACTCCCGCCTGCGCTTCTCGCGCCCGCGGTCTCGCTCGTGCCGATTGCCCCGAGCGTCGACGGCATGGTCGATGACATCAGGGCCGTCGCCGATGCCGTCGACATTGCCCCGATCGAACACGAGGCAGGAGCGAGCAGTGAGCGCCGCACCCCGCGCCGACGCGGACGACGCGGCGGCCGACGCAACCGATTGCCGGGCGGGCCGGCCCAGTCGTCGGCAGCACCCGACGACGACGGTGGCGTGGACGGCCCCCCTGAGGAGCAGACGTGAGCAGGTATTATCTCACGACCGCGATCGACTACGCCAACGGGGCGCCGCACATCGGACATGCCTACGAGAAGATCGGCGCCGACGCCATCGCCCGGTACCGCCGCCTTCGCGGCGACGACGTCCACTTCCTCATCGGGATGGACGAGCACGGGCAGAAGGTCGAGCAGACCGCGGCGGCTCAGGGCGTCGAGCCTCAGGCGCTCGTCGACGAGCTCGCGAACACCTTCTGCGACATGTGGGAGCGGCTCGGCATCTCGTTCGATCAGTTCATCCGCACCACCGACGCGGCCCACAAGATCGGCGTTCAGGCGCTGATCGAGCGCATCTTCGAGCGCAGCCCGGACGACTTCTACGAGAAGGCGTACGAGGGGTGGTACTGCGTCGGGTGCGAAGCGTTCAAGCAGGACGCGGAGATCGAGGACGAAAAGTGCGTGCTCCATCCAACGCGAACCCTGGAGTGGGTGGAGGAGCGCAACTGGTTTTTCCGACTGAGCCGCTACTCGGACTTTCTTCGCGGGCACCTCACCCGACATCCCGAGTTCCTGCAACCCGAGAGCCGTCGCAACGAGATGCTCGCGCTTCTCGACCGAGGTCTCGAGGACGTCTCGGCGAGCCGCTCACGATTGAAGTGGGGCATTCCGTTCCCCAAGTCCCTGAGCACTGGCGAAGGGCAGACGACCTACGTCTGGTTCGACGCGCTGCCGAACTACCTCACCGCGACCGGATTTCCCGACGGTGATTGGGCTTCGCGCTGGCCCGCGCAGCTTCACATCGTCGGTAAGGACATCACCCGCTTCCACACGATCATCTGGCCCGCGATGCTCCAGGCTGCGGGTCTCCCGCTCCCCGAGCGCGTCTGGGGCCACGGGTTCGTGTTGCTCGGGGGCGAACGATTCAGCAAGTCCGCCGGGGTGCGACTCGATCTCGATGAAGCGATCAATCGCTACGGCGCGGACGCGTTCCGGTACTTCCTGCTCCGCGAGGTCCCGTTCGACGGCGACGGCAGCTTCTCATGGGAGCGGTTCGACGAGCGCTATAACGCCGACCTCGCGAACGCATGGGGTAACCTGGCGAGCCGCGTGATCGCGATGGTGGAGAAGTACCGCGGCGGCGTGGTGCCGGTGGGCGAGGGCGACGAGGCTGATCGGGCTGATGCGCACGACATCGCCGCCTATCACGAGGCAATGGATGGCACGCGCGGCTTTCTCCTGCATGACGCGTTGCAGCGCGCCATGGCGTGCGTGACGCGCGGCAACGAGTACGTGCAGGTGATGCAGCCCTGGGCCATCGCCCGGCGAGACGACGAGGATGGCCGCCGTGCGCTCGACCACGTGCTGGCGTCGCTCGGTCGCCAGCTCGCCCGGCAGGCCGTTCTCCTCGCTCCGTTCATGCCCGACAAGGCCGCCGAGCTCTGGAAGCAGTTGGGCGCGCCGGGCACCGTCGCCGAACAGCGGTTCGATCGATTGATGGAGCTGAAGGCGTCGGGTTGGCAGGTGAAGAAGGGCGCGTCGATGTTTCCGAAGAGAGAGGCTGACGCGTAGTACGATGTTTCGGTAGGTCGCTCGGTGGGCCGCCAACGAGGAAAGGCGCTCCAGATGTGCTCCGGCGCGCCCTTCGTTCGTCTCGACCATCCGACCTGGTGACCTACTGACCTAACGACCTCCCGACCACTTCACCTTCACGGTCTCGCCGGGGCCGTGCTCGCGGGAGGCACCGCGCCTCCCGCCGGGGAGCCCGGGGTGCCGAAGTCCACCGAAGGCGCCTCGCGGTTCGCCGCGTTGCTCACCTGGTAGTACTTCCGCTCCTTCGCGCCCGTCATCTTCGCCATCAGGACGGCCGGAAATTGCCGGATGTAGGAGTTGTACTCTTGCACCGTCCCGTTGTAGTCACCGCGCGCAACCGAGATCCGGTTCTCGGTGCCGGTCAGCTCGTCCTGCAGTCGCAGGAATGCCTGGTCGCTCTTGAGCTGCGGGTACGCCTCGGATACGGCGATGAGCCGTCCCAGGGCGCCGTTGAACGTCGCGTTCGCGTCGGCCATCTGCTGCGGGTCCTTGCTCTGGACCGCACCGAGCAACCCCGACCGCGCCCGCGCGACCTCGGTGAACACCGCCAGCTCCTGATTCGCGACCCCCTTCACCGTGTTCACGAGATTCGGCACCAGGTCGGCGCGACGCTGCAGCTGCACCTCGATCTGGCCCTGCGCGCCGTTCGCGCGCTCGTCAAGCGACTGGATCGTGTTGTATCCGCACGCCGTGAGTGCGAGCGGGAGAAGGAGTGCGAGCCATCGACGTGTCATTGGATTCATTCCTGGAAGGGCATGGATTGACATACGAAAGAACATGCGTCCGAGATTCCCCGTTGCGAAAGGGCCTACCGGCCTTCGCCGTACTGGTCGAGATGCGCCACGAGCCGTTGGACTCCGGCGAGATAGCCGATCAGCGTCTCGCTCGCCGCCCCGCCCGCGAGCTTGTTCTCACCCCGCACGTGCCGCACCGCGCGGATGAATGGTGCCGCTTCGAAGCCGGCCAGCGCCGCGACTCGCTCGGCGATCGCGACGTTGTCGGTGCCTGGCCGCTCGCCGTGCAATCGCAGGACCGCTCGGAAGAGCACCATCATCGTGCTGAGGCTGGCCACGATCAGCTCGGTCTGCCGCTTTCCGTCGGTGCCGGCCAGCAGCACTCCCTGGCGCAGTTGAAGCAGCTTTCCCAGCGCCTGCTGTTCCAACTGCAGGCGGAGGTCGCCAAGCGAGACGTTGATGCCGTCGAACGGCGCGGTGCCGTAGAGCACGCGGTGCCGATCGAGGATGTCCGCATACTCCATCGGGAACACGTCCGACGACCGTCGCCACTCGTTGACGGTCATCGTCATCGGTGGGGGGTTGCCGGCGTCGCGCCACGCGCGGGACACCGACGACGCCGCGGCGAGCGACCCGCCGTCCACCGTGTCGAGCAACAGCAGCACGTTGTAGTCCGACTGCTTGGGAATGTGCTCTCCCGCTGCCGCCGAGCCATACAGGACCACCGCCGAAAGATGCGCGCCGTACGCCGCGCCGAGCTGCGTCACGAGATCGTCGAGTGTCATCGTCGCCATGATCGTCCTACCACGAGGAGCCGCCGCCGCCGCCACTGAATCCGCCACCGCCGCCGAAGCCACCAAACCCGCCGCCACCACCTCCGCCGAATCCGCCACCCCCGCCGCCCCAGCCTCCGCCTCCGCCGCCGAACCCCCCGAACGGGAGGAAGATCGGCAGACATCCGCACCCACCGCGCCCTCGCCGACGTCCGCCGCCCAGCAGCGAGAGCACGAAGAACAGCAGCACGAGGAG
>JBBQYZ010000378.1:0-4339 GCA_038208205.1 Gemmatimonadales bacterium
TGCGAGTCGGGGACGTGATGAGCCGGACGAGCTCCGCCGTATTCTGCGATGCCAGGCGTGATGCCGCGGCCTCGAGCAGTGGCCGGAGCCGCGCATTCTGCAGCCGGCTCAGCCAGTCGAGCACCGTCGAGAGCGCTGTCCCGCGCAGCTGCTCGAACAGCTCGACCAGTTCGGCCGCGGGCGGCAGTGTCGGCGCCTCGTCGATCGACTGAAGGAGCTGCGTGAGCGCTTCCGGCGCGCTGAGACGGACCGGAAGCTGCAGCAACCGCTCGCGCTGTGTCGGCTCGAGCTCGGTCGCACGCTGCGACGCCACGAGCGACTCGCGAATCAGGTACGCGACGTTGCGGAACTGGCCGGCCGCCAGCATGTGCAGCATCAGGTTCTCCAGTATCTCGACCGACTCCGCGCGGATGGAGGGATCCGACTGCTGCTCGAAGATGTCCAACATCAGCGAGACGACGTTGTGCCGGAGGTCGCCCTCGTACTCGCGACGCACCTCGGTCTGCAGGTACTCGATCTCCTGCTCGTCCAGGAAGTAGAGTGTGCCGTCGAAGTCGGCCATGTTGACGACGCCGGGCCGGGACTCCTCCACCTCCGCCCTGAGCTGCTCGGGATCGGGTCGATCATCCGCCAACGCTTCACCGCCGTCCACGAGCGGCGCCGACGGCTCGACCGTCATGTCCACGTAGCGGTAGCGGAGATAGACGAAGTCGCCCTGCCACAGGAGGGTCAGCAGGTCGTCCTCCTCCGGCGACGCCTTGCGCACGCGCTGGAGGATGCCGAGCAGCCGTCCGAGCTCGTCGCTGTCGAAGCCCCGCAGGAAGCGCAGCTCGCGGACGCCGTCCTTGAAGAACAACCACGGGAGGCTGTCTCCGCTCTTCGTGGTTTCTTCCAGCACTGTCTCACCGGCGTAGCGAACCTCGCTCTCGCTGAAGGACAGCGCGATCTCGTCGACGACGTCCCAGATCGGACGGAAGCCGGCGCGCAGCGCGTCGAGCGCCGCCTTGTGGATCGGATTGTTGGGGAGGTAGAGCTGATGGGCCCGTGCCGCCTTGCCGAAGAGCCGGAGCAACTCTTCCACGAGGGCGACGTCGACAGGCGCTTGCATCGTCTCCACCTCCCCTGCCGGCGGTGGGACGGACGGGGTGGTCACCCTGCCAAGATACCCATTTCCATCACCTGCGCCACATCCTTGTCCCCGCGGCCGCTCACACAGAGCAGAACGACATCGTCGCTGGTCCAGCGTCCCGCCTCGCGCGTGACCCAGGCCACAGCGTGCGCCGTCTCGAGCGCCGGAATGATCCCTTCGAGGCGGCTCAGCGCCGTGAATCCGGCCATCGCCTCGTCGTCCCGTACCGACACGTAGGTGGCGCGACCGCTGTCCTTGAGGAAGGCGTGCTCGGGGCCCACACCCGGATAATCGAGCCCGGCGGAGATTGAGTGCGCAGGGTGCACTTGGCCTGCGTCGTCCTGCAGCAGGTAGCTCAGCGCGCCGTGCAGCACGCCCGGCGTGCCGCTCGTCAGCGAAGCGGAATGCCGTCCGCTCGCCAGCCCTTCGCCCGCCGCCTCCACTCCCACCAGCTCCACCTCGGCATCAGGCACGAAGGCGTGGAAGACGCCCATCGCGTTCGAGCCTCCACCGACGCACGCCACGACACTGCGTGGCAGTCTGCCCACGCGCTCCAGCGTTTGCGCCCGTGCCTCGATGCCGATCACCGCCTGAAAGTCGCGCACCATACGCGGATAGGGTGCCGGTCCGACCACGGAGCCGATGATGTAGTGGGTGTCGGTCACGTTGGTCACCCAGTCGCGGATCGCCTCGCTCGTCGCGTCCTTCAGCGTGCGGGTCCCGCTCAGTACGGGCACCACCTCGGCGCCCATGAGCCGCATGCGGAAGACGTTGAGCGACTGCCGCCGCATGTCCTCCTCACCCATGTAGACCATGCACTCCAGACCGAAGCGCGCACACACCGTGGCCGTGGCGACGCCGTGCTGCCCGGCGCCGGTTTCGGCGATGATGCGCTGCTTGCCCATTCGCCGCGCGAGCAGCACCTGCCCGACGGTGTTGTTGATCTTGTGGGCGCCGGTGTGATTGAGGTCCTCGCGCTTGAGGAGCACGCGCGCACCCACTCGCTCCGAGAGCCGCGGTGCGTCGCTGAGGGGAGAAGGCCGTCCGACGTACGTCGCAAGCAGCGTGGAAAGCTCGGCGCGGAACGAGGGGTCGGCCTGCGCAGTGGCATACGCCACCTCGAGCTCCTCGAGGGCGGGAATGAGAGTCTCCGGGACGTACTTGCCGCCGAACGCGCCGAAGCGGTCGGTGGCCTGTGTCGCTGTGCTCATGCTACTCGCTGCTGTCGCGCACCGCGGCGATGAATGCCCGGATGCGCGCGTGATCTTTGATGCCGGGCGTTGCTTCCACGCCCGACGAAACGTCCACCACCACCGGTGAAACGTAGCTGATCGCCTCGGCCACGTTGTCCGGCGTCAGCCCGCCGGCCAGCACGATCCGGTGCCCGTGCTCCATCGCGTCGAGCGACTCGCCCAGGTTGCCCCAGGGCACGGACACCCCGGTGCCCCCGAGACCACCCGGTGCCAGGGCGTCGACGAGCAACGCGTCGGCCTCGTCCGCGAGCGCTTCGTCAGCCGCGGTCAACATGCCGTCAGCGGAGCGCACCACGGCCCAGACTTCGAGTCCTGTCGCGGCGCGCACAGCCTGCACGCGAATCGGGTCCGACGCGCCGTGCAGCTGCACGACATCGAGCCCGACCGTCGCCGCCATGGACGCGATCTCGGACGGCGATTGGTCGGCAAACACCCCGACCTTGCGCGCCCGTCGCCCCGCCAGGGTGGCACGGGCCTCGTCCACTGAGCGCGCTCGCGGACCGCCAGCGAAGATGACGCCGAGGTAGGCGACGCCGGCGGCGTCCGCGTATTCGGCGTCGACCGCGCGCGTGAGTCCGCAGATCTTCACCTCAGCCACGGGACCTCGTCGGAACGCCGGTCAGCTCGCGCGCCGTCGTCGCCGGGTCGGCGGCCCCCGAAAGTGCGGAGCCGACCAGCACCGCGTCCGCGCCGCACCGTGCATAGCGCTCGACGTCGGCGCGCGACCGCATGCCGCTCTCGGCAATCGCGATCAGCCCGTCGGGAACGAGCGGGATGATCCGTTCCGCGGTCCGGGGGTCGATCACCAACGACTCGAGGTCGCGATTGTTCACGCCGATCATGCTCGCGCCGGCGGACAGCGCGCGCTCGAGCTCCGCCTCATCGCGGACCTCGACGACCAGCTCGATACCCAGGTCGGCCCCCACTCGAATCATTTCGACCAGAAGATCGGGCGCCAGCGCACGAGCGATCAACAATGCGGCGGACGCCCCGAGCGCTCGCGCTTCCAGCAGCTGTACTGGATGCACGTGAAAGTCCTTCTTGAGCGCGGGCAGCGTCACGCCCGCCAGAACATCGGCGAGGTCCGCGACGTCGCCCCCGAAGTGCGCCGGCTCGGTGAGGACGCTCACCGCCGCGGCGCCACCCTCGGCGTACATGCGCGCCTGCTGCACGGCATTCAGTCCGGTGGCGATGGGCCCCTTCGAGGGGGACCGCCGCTTGATCTCGGCGATGAGAGAGACGCTCGCCTCTCGCAACGCCGACTGCAGCGATGGGCCGGGCGCACTGGTCGCGGCCTCCCGTTCGAGTCGTGCGCGCTGGGCGGTCAGCGAGCGAGCCCGGCCTTCCGCTGCGCGACAGATCGTGCCGAGAGCTCCCCCTGGTGGGGTCCAGCGGACGGATGCTTGCACTTCGGGACCTATTCGGATATCCTTTTCGGGGGCTGTTCGGGCTGATGGCGTTCCGACCGTCCCGCGCGGGCTCGGGTCGCCTTTCCACCAGCAGGAGCTGACATGCCGCTGACCAAGCGTCAACGCGAGATTCTAAACTACCTGACGCTCTACTCCGAGCAAAACGGCTATGCGCCGAGCTTCGAGGAGATCGCGGAGAAGTTCAGCTACAGCTCGCTCGCCACGGTGCACGAGCACCTGAGCAATCTCGAACGGAAGAAGTTCATCAAACGCTCGTACAACGAGAGCCGCGCGATCGAGATCCTTCCGAGCGAGCTGTTTCCCAGGGCGATCGAGCTCCCCCTGCTCGGTGCGGTGGCCGCCGGCGTGCCGATCGAGGTGATCGCGCATCAGGAGACGATCGCGGTCCCGGACTCGTTCGTGCAGCGCGGCGGGAATCATTACGTGTTGCGCGTCCGCGGAAACTCGATGATCGAGGAGCAGATCCGCGACGGCGACTTCGTCGTGGTGAACGAACGGCAGCGGGCTGACAACGGGGAGATGGTCAT
>JBBQYZ010000379.1:0-4338 GCA_038208205.1 Gemmatimonadales bacterium
GCTGCACCCACTGCACCCACTGCACCCACTGCACCCACTGCACCCACTGCGCCCACTGCGCCCACTGCGCCCACTGCGCCCACTGCGCCCACTGCGCCCACTGCGCCCACTGCGCCCACTGCGCCCACTGCGCCGGCGGCACGGGCCTCGAGGTAGTCGACGAGACCGGTCCACGGGTCGAAGCCGATCACATTGGGCGCATCGGCGACGAAGTTGGAGAGCGCGTTGATGTCGTAGAAGTAATGCTTCCCGTCGCGGTCGTCGACGAGGTACTCGATTCCTCCGACGTCGAGTCCGGTGAACTGCGAGATCCGCTCGACCTGCTCGATGATCCGCGCCGGGGGCGTGTACCCCTCGACGCGCAGGCCGCTCTTGACGGCGTCCACTGCGCATGCCGCACCCACCAGCTCGACCCCGGTCGTCGTCTGACAGGCGTCGGCCGGGCAGAGGTCGAAGGAGCCCGTGGCCGGATAGACGTTGATGGCGTACAGGAACTTGCCGCCGAGCGTCTCGACGCGGGTGATGTGGCCGCCGCGGAGCGGTGCAGCCTCCTGCACCAGCGCGACGCCGTCCACGCCAAGCGCCACCTGTCCAGCCTTCACTGCGCCGTCGAGTACGGCGGCGGTCTCGTACCTGGTGATCCCCGCCCCACTGCCGCCGATGTTCGCCTTCACGAGCACCGGGAAGCGAAGGTCGGCCGCAGCAGCGACGGCCTGCGAGGGATCGTTGATGACGATCGAACGCGGAAAGGGCAGGCCGAGCTCGACGAGCGCGTCGAGCTGGGTCGCCTTGGAGAGCTCGTAGCCGTACGTCGTGCTGCCGTTCACCACCGGCACACCGATTCGCTCGAGATGCCTGAGCCAGTGCAGAGTGTGGAAGGTGGACTGGCCATGACCGCGGAGGTACGCCGACGGGCTCGCGCGGTTGAACACCAGGGAGTACGGCGTGGACCGCTCGGAGGGGTCGTAGCGGTGCGATGCCGCGTCGAGGCGGACATGGGGAATCCCGCGCCGCTTCAGTTCGGCGAAGAGCGGACGGAACCAGTCGGGATGTTCGTGATAGACGGCGATTGGGCGCATGCGGCAAGAATCAGGAGAAGGGTGAGAGCGTTCCGTGTCGCGCTCCGTCTCGTTCGCGTCTCGCGGGCTTCCCGAAAACAGAAGCGCCCCGATCCGCGGAGGGATCGGGGCGCAACATCGACGTCGATTACGTCGAGGTCCTAAGCGCGCGCGTCACCCGTCCCCTGCGGCATATGCCACATGAGCTGACACATGCACATGGTGCACATGCGGGTGGGGGCGGCGGCGCGAGTCATGGTTGGAGATTGGGCGAACGCCGGGGTGATGTCAAGTCGAGGCGTGACATCCAGGGTGACGTGCCGCGCGCTCGACATGCTCACGACACTCCCAGCACGCGCACCAGCATCACGCTGATCCCCAGCAGCAGCAGCAGCCCGCCGCACGCGGTGGCGGTGACCGCGCCCCCGACCCGCCCGAGCACGCGCACATCCACTCCGAGGCCGAGCGCCGCCATGGCGATCACGGTGAGCACGCCGGAGAGCGCGCGCATCGCGTCAACCACCTCCGTCGGCACCACGCCGGTCGCCCTGACCGCGGCCATCGCGAGGAATCCGATGATGAACCAGGGCACGAGACGCGCGAGCGACACGCGCGCGCGACCTTCCGCCCCACGCCGACGAACCGCGAGCGAGAGCCCGAGCACGATCGGTCCAAGCATCAGGACCCGCGTCAGCTTGACCAGCGTCCCGACCTGCCCACTCACAACGCTCACCGGCAGCGTGGCCGCGAGCACCTGTGGCACGGCGTAGACCGTCAGTCCGGCGACGACGCCGTACTGATAGGTCGACAGCCCGAGTGGGCCGATCAGATAGGGCAGCGACAGGACGACGATCACGCCGAGCACCGCGGTGAAGGCGATGCTCGAGGCCACGTCGTCGGGCTCGGCGCCGATCACCGGTGCAACGGCGGCGATGGCCGAGTTGCCGCAGATGGCATTGCCGCAGGCCACGAGCACGGCCATGCGCGTCTCGAGGCCGAGCGCGCGCCCAAGCGCGTAGCCTACCGCGAGCGCGGCGAGGACGGCGAGCGCGATCCCGCCGACGAGCAGCGGCCCCGCGCGCAGCAGCAGCGGCAGATCGAGGGTGAGCCCGAGGAGCACGATTGCCACCTCGAGCACCTGCTTGGCCGAGACCTCGATGCCGGGTCGCCATGCGGCGTCGGGCGTCCAGGCGGTGCGCACCGCGGCGCCGAGCAGGATCGCGATCACGAGCGGCTCGAGCCATGCTCGACCGGCCAGCGCATGCTCGGCGGCACCGAGCGCGGTGGCGCCGATGGCGAGCGCGACGCAGAGCGCGAGCCCGGGCAGGAGACTGCGGGCGACGCGGGTGAGGGCGATCGATGACATGGTGCATCGTAGGCGATGCACCACCGCCGATGAAGGCTCCCCCTAGAACCGCCCTTCCACGTACGCATCCACCCGCCACTGCCGACTCGGATAGATCCCACGGGCGACGTCGAGCCGCACCAGCCCATCGAGGAGCGAGGTCCCCACCCCTGCGCCCGAGAGCGGGCGGCCGATGTCACGCCACCGCGTACGGTCTCCCGCCCAACCGAGGTCCGCGAACACGACCGGCCGAAGAACTCCCACGCCGTACGCGAGCTCGCCGCGCGCGAGCCAGAATGCGTTGCCCGTCTTTCCTTCGCCGAGGCCAGGGCTCTGGCCGCGCACGGTTTGCGAGCCGCCGAGGAACCAATAGCGCTGCGTGGGCACGGTGCCGAGCGAGCTGCCGCTCGCGAGCGTGAGCGAGGCCGCGCCGTTGCCGATCCCGTGCGACGCCGTGGCCTCGAGCGCGCCGCGTCCGTACGCGCCGCTGTCGCCGCGGGCACCCTCGAGCCGCGCGTCGGTGAACAGGCGAAAGCCCTGCGGATCGAGCCCCAGCGTGCGGGTGAGCCGCGTGCGGGCGCCGGCGAAGACGCCGCGGTTGGCCTGCACGTTCGGTTGGAACTCCGACGCGCGGCGCACCACATGCGCGAGCGAGAAGGTCGTGCGCTGTCGCGCCGAGCGCTCCTGCTCGGCGAACAGCGCCCAGGTGAAGCCGCCACCCGCCGAGGCATCGGGTGTCGACGTCAGCTCCAGCCCCGAGGCGCGGTAGTAGAACCCCTCGTCGCGCCCGAAGACGAAGGCGGAGATGGAGCTGCCCAAGCTGAGCGGATTGCCCCAGTCGTTCGCCGAGGTGAGGCGGTTGTACGCGGTGAGCGAGAGCGTGCGGCGCAGGTCGCTGCGCGAGCCGGTGAGCTCGACGTTCGGCTCGCGGTCAGCGACCCCGATCCGTCCGAGCGCACGCAGTGTGTAGCCGGCGCCGAGGGTCTGATCCACGCGTCCGCCCACCGACAGTCCTTCCACGCGGTTGTAGCGCGGGCGGTCGAGTGTGAGCGTCGGTAGCTGCGGCGACCACTCGGCCTGCGCACCCATCGAGAGTGCCTGGGCGACGAGCGCGTCGATCTCGGCACCATCGAAGGCCTCGTCGCCCTTGTCGTAGATCGAGGCGGGAAGATCGGGTGAGTTGGCGAGGCGCGTGGAGTCGCAGGGGATCGATACGCGGATGGGGTCGGGCATGCCGTCCCGCTGGCGCGTGTACGCGCGGTTGCCCGTGCTGTCGCACTTGAGGCGGGCCGCGCGCCGTTCCCGCCGGCGGGACTCGCGCGTGCCGGCCGTGTCCTTCGACTCGATGCCGCCGATGCCCACGCTCACGTTCACCGCCCCGCGGCGCGCGCTGTCGGCGGCAGTCATCACGATCGGCGCGAGCGGCGGTCCCGTCGCGTTCACCGCATCGTACGTGAACTTCTGCTCCAGCTTGAACGGCATGCGCATGAAGCTCACGTTCACGCCACCCTCGGCGACCTGAAGACGCGGTAGCCAGAAACGGCCCTGGTACAGCCCGTACTCCACGCCGATCGCGCTGATCTGCGCGGTCATCGGAAAGATCAACGGCCGGATGGCGAGGGGGACGTCGTCGAACTCGGTGGAGTCGTCGGCCTTGGCGACGGCGACGATGTCCATCGGCACGCTCATGCGGTACGCGGCGCGCACGAGCTGACCGCCGCTGATGTCGAACCAGAGGGATCCCACCGCGAGGTTCCACTTCGGCTCGCGTGGCCGGACCTTGAGCTCTCGCAGCCGGATGCTGCGTGCGTCGGGGAGCCGGAAGGTCACCGAATCGCCCGCTTCGTACGTGTAGTACGCCTCGGCGCCCTCGGCGAGCGGATGGACGATCGCATCGTTCTCGTCCACCGACGCACGTGCGACGCTCGAGCCGAT
>JBBQYZ010000380.1:0-4328 GCA_038208205.1 Gemmatimonadales bacterium
GGCCAGACCGAGGTCACGCATGACCTGATGGAGGCACGCAAGGCAGCCGGCCTCACAACCATCTACCAGACCGCCAACGTCCAGCCGCTGGATTTCGACGGCGGCCAGCCGCGCGTGCGCTACGAGAAGGACGGCCAGAGCCATGTGCTGGAGTGCGACTTCATCGCCGGCTGCGACGGCTTCCATGGCGTCAGCCGCGCCAGCGTCAAGGACAAGGTCACCGAGTACGAGAAGGTCTATCCGTTCGGCTGGTTGGGGGTGCTGTCGGACGTGCCGCCGGTTTCTCCCCACGCCATCGTCTACGGCAACAGCGACCGCGGATTCTCGCTGTGCTCGATGCGCAGCCTGACGCGCAGCCGCTATTACGTCCAGTGCCCGCTGGACGACAAGGTGGAACACTGGAGCGACCAGCGCTTCTGGGACGAGCTGCGCAGCCGGCTCGACCCAGAATTGGCCGGCCGCATCGTCACCGGCGCCAGCATCGAGAAAAGCATCGCCCCTCTGCGCAGCTTCGTGGCCGAGCCGATGCGCTTCGGCCGGCTGTTCCTGGCCGGCGATGCCGCGCACATCGTCCCGCCGACCGGCGCCAAGGGCCTGAACCTCGCCGTCGCCGACGTGGTCCTCCTGGCCGACGCGCTCATCGCCCGCGTCCGCGACGGCCGGCGCGACCTGCTCGACGGCTACACCGCCGCCGCCCTGCCGCGGGTCTGGCGCGCCCAGCGCTTCGCCGCCTGGATGACCAGCGCTCTGCACCGCCACCCCGACGCCGACGGCTACCAGCACCGGCTCCAGCTGGCCCAGCTCGAGCACGTGGTCACCTCGCGCGCCGCCGCGCAGGATCTGGCCGAGAGCTACGTCGGCTAAGGCACCGCCGCAGAGGTTTTGATTGGTTGCCGGAGGCGGAGATGACCTTCGCCACAACGATGTCGGCCGAGCGTGGCAGACCCTGAGCGTGCGACCCGACCGCGCCGGAGAGCGCCGAGGGCGGGGTCGGGCTTCGGCCACTGCACGGGCGGCCACGCCGGACGCGGCGCGTCGTCACCCGCAGTGACATCGCGGGCTATCGGCCGACGTGGCTTCACCGTCGGCGGTAGCCTGCTCGAGCCCGCATGCCGCTACATCAGGCAGTCGATGGCGGCGCTGTAGTCCGGCCGGTCGCCGTCCCAGATCGGCGGCAGGTCGGTCACCGGCACGGGACGGCCGGGCCGGGCGACGGGGCCGCCGCCGGCATCGAGCTCCCGTCCCGCCGGCGTGAAGAACCGGAGCTTCTCACCGTCGGTCGAGATGGTGAAGCCGCCCACGTGGACCAGGGCGTGATGGGCGGTACATTATGCCGACTCCGGGATTATGCCGCGTCTGGCTGAGGTCTCCGACGGGGGGGCCGGTTGGCGACGCGGCATAGTCCGGTGCCGCGTCATCAGGCATCTTCGGCTCCTTCCGGCTGTGCGCCGGGGAGGAGGCCGGCATGTTCGATCCCGCATCGGTAGGGTTCAGGGGGCCGCTCAGGCCGTATGTAGACGGTTTCTGGCAGGAGTTGCTGCGGCTGGGGTACGCGCCGCTCTCCGGCGGGAATCTGCTGCGGGTCGCCGCCCACTTCAGCCGGTGGATGGAGGACCGGTCGCTCGACGGTGGCACGATCTCCGACGAGCACGTGGCGGCGTTCATGGCGCATCGGCGCAGGCAGGGCTACACGCAGTTTCTGTCGCCGCGAGCGCTGAGGCCGCTGCTCCGCTACCTCCGCGGCATCGGCATCGTGCCGCCGTCCTCGCCGAGAGTGCTCGCGACGCCGATTGATCGGCTCGTAGAGGATTACGCCCAATATCTCGCGCGTGAGCGCGGGCTCGTGGCGTCGACGATCCGCGGCTATAGCGACTTCGCGCGGCGTTTCCTGACGGAGCGGTTCGTCGGGGCGCGGCTGTCTTGGGAGAAGCTCAAACCGGCTGACATCACGAGCTTCGTGCTGCGCGAGGCGAGTCGCTGGAGCGTGGGGCAGGTCAAGTATGAGGTCACCGCGCTGCGGTCGCTGTTGCGGTATGCGCACGCGGAAGGACGGATCGGGAGCGATCTCGCGAGCTGCGTGCCGGCTGTGGCCGGGTGGCGGCTGGCCGGGCTGCCGAAGGCGCTCGAGCCGGACCAGGTGCGGCGCCTGCTTCAGTCCTGTAATCCGCGATCGGCCATCGGACGCCGTCAGGCCGCGATCGTTCGGCTTCTGGTACGACTCGGGCTGCGGGCTGGTGACGTGGCCGCGCTCACGCTCGATGATCTCGACTGGCGCGCCGGTGAGATCGTGCTGCGAGGCAAGGGCCGGCGCGAGAGTCGCTTGCCGCTCCCGCGCGACGGCGGCCGAGTGCTGGCTGCCTACCTGCGCCGCGGCCGTCCGCGCACGAGCAGTCGGCATGTGTTTCTCTGCAGCTGCGCGCCGTACACGCCGCTGACGACCAGCGGCGTCCTCGGCGCGGTACGGTGCGTGTTGCGTCGCGCCGACGTCACCGGCGGCGCGCACCTGCTGCGCCATACCGCCGCCACGCAGATGCTTCGCCACGGAGCATCGCTCCCAGAGATCGGGCATGTGCTCCGGCATCGCCACCTCGACACGACCTCCATTTACGCCAAGGTCGACTTCGCGGGGCTCCGCACGCTGGCCCGGCCGTGGCCGGGAGGTGCCGCATGAAGCGCCTCGCCGCCGCCGCTCAGCAATACCTCGCCGTGCGACGCGCCTTGGGCTACAAGCTTCGCCACCAGACGTGGTGGCTTCCGGCCTTCGTGTCGTTTCTCGACGCGCAGGGCAGCTCCGTCATCACGACGGAGCTCGCGCTGAAATGGGCGCGCCAGCCGGCCGACGCGTCCCCGCAATGGTGGGCCCGTCGGCTGACCGCCGTTCGGCAGTTCGCGCGACACCATCGCGCCTTCGACGCGCGCACGGAGGTCCCGCCCGCTGACCTGATCCCGTACCGCCAGCAGCGCCTGGCGCCGCATCTCTACACCACCGACGAGGTCGTCGCGTTGATGCGCGAAGCGTCCGCCCTGAGCCACCCCTTACGGGCCGCGAGCTACGCGACGATCCTCGGCCTGCTCGCGGCGACCGGGATGCGCGTCTCCGAGTCGCTCGCTCTCGACTGTGACGACATCGACTGGGACCGCGAGCTCCTCACCGTCCGCAGCAGCAAGTTCGGCAAGTCGCGGCACGTGCCGCTTCATCGCACCACGCTCACCGCGCTGCGCGACTACGCCCGCCGGCGCGATCGGCTCCGGCCGCACCGCAGGAGCGCGGCCTTCTTCCTCTCGAGCACCGGGACAACGGTCATCCTCCAAAACTTCCAGCACGTCTTCCTGCGTCTGCTCGTGCGCACGGGCCTCGAGCGCGGGCGCGGCCGACGCCCGCGGATCCACGATCTGCGCCACACATTCGCGATGACGATCGTGCGTGACTGGTACCGCGCTGGCGTCGATGTCGAGCGCCGGCTTCCGTGGCTGTCGACGTATCTCGGTCATGTGTCGCCGTCGACCACGTACTGGTACCTGACGGCGACGCCCGATCTCCTCACCGCCGCCGGCGAGCGCGCGGAGCGCGCCTGGAAGGTGCGGCCGTGACGTCGCTGGCTCCCGTGCTCGAGGCGTTCTTCACCGAGCGGCTCCAGCAGCAGCGACAGGCGAGCCCGCACACGATCGCCGCCTATCGCGACGCGTTCCGGCTCCTCCTCGGCTTCGCCGAGAAGCACCTGGGCAAGGCGCCGTCCGACCTGCTCCTCGCCGACGTCGATGCGTCGCTCGTCGGTGCGTTCCTCGACCATCTCGAAAAGGAGCGCGGAAATGGCGCGCGGACGCGCAATGCACGGCTCGCCGCCGTCCGGTCGTTCTTTCGCTTCGCGGCGTCGCGCGAGCCCGGGCACGCTGGCCTCATCCAACGGGTCCTCGCGATCCCGCAGAAGCGCTTCGACCGCGACCTGGTGAGCTTTCTCAAGGTGCCCGAGGTCGAAGCCGTGCTCGCCGCGCCCGATCGCAGCACCTGGCTCGGGCGTCGCGACCATGCGCTGCTTCTGGTCGCGGTTCGCACCGGACTTCGCGTCTCGGAGCTGACCGGCCTGCGCGTCGACGATTGCGTCCTCGGTACCGGTGCCCACGTCCGCTGCCATGGCAAGGGTCGCAAGGAGCGGTGCACGCCTCTCGGTCGTGACACCGTTGGCGTGCTCCGTGACTGGATCAAGGACACCGGCGCGAAGCCCGCCGACTTCATCTTCACCAGCCGCCGCGGCGGCCGGCTCAGCACCGACGCCGTCGAACGTCTCGTCACCAAGCACGCTGCGGCCGCCGGAAAGACGTGCGCGACG
>JBBQYZ010000381.1:0-4314 GCA_038208205.1 Gemmatimonadales bacterium
GGCTCAACAACGAAGGTGGCAAGCTCACGATCACGAGCTCGCCCAACCAGGACAACCCGCTGATGGACGGCAAGCCGGCTCCGATCCTCGGCCTCGACGTGTGGGAGCATGCGTACTACCTGAAGTACCAGAACCGTCGCCCCGACTACATGAAGGCGTGGTTCAACGTCGTGAACTGGGCCGAGGTGGGGAAGCGCTTCGGCGCCTGACCGCGGCGGCGCCCCCCATTCGAGGTCGGGGCCAGGCCACGCTCGGCCAGGAGCCGTTGGGTTGATTTCGGTACCGGATTTGGTCGTCGACGTGCGCTACTGCGCGGCCTCGCCCTCGAGATACGTGTACCCCTCCAATCCCGCGACGTAGTCGGCGATGAAGGCATTGGCGTCCGTCCGGCTGAGATGCTTGACGGCGGTGACCTTCCGCCGAAAGGTCTGCAGCAGATCGGACGCCCGAAACTGCACATAGTTCAGCACCTCGGTCACCGTGTCGCCGTGGACGAGGTCCGTGATCTCGTAGCCGCTGCCGGCGAGCCGGATGTGCACCGCGTTCGTATCGCCGAACAGGTTGTGCAGGTCGCCCAATATCTCCTGATAGGCCCCCGTAAGGAACACGCCAAGCATGTACGGCTCGCCGTCGCGCCACTCGTGCAGCTCGAGGCTGGGGTTTCCCTCCTTGTCGCCGACAAACCGGTCGATCTTGCCGTCCGAGTCGCAGGTGATGTCCTGCAGAGTGCCGCGCCGCGTGGGCTCCTCGTTCAACCGATGGATCGGCATGATCGGGAAGAGCTGGTCGATGGCCCAGCTGTCGGGCAGCGACTGGAAGAGCGAGAAGTTGCAGAAGTAGCGGTCCACCATCGTCGCATCGAGGTCGGCGAGGATGTCCTCGTACTCGTCCCGATCCTTCGCCACGATCCGGAAGATCCCATTCATCGTCGCGTGGTACATCTGCTCGGCCACTGCGCGGCCGCGCAACGAGAGGACGCCACTGGCGAACAGCTGCTGCGCGCGCTCCTTGTCGAAGGTCACGTCGTGGAAGATCTCCTTCACCCGGCGGCGCGTGATCTTGCCCTTGGATACGTCGATCTGATCTTCGGCCATCTCGTGCAGCACGGCATGGTCGTCGTCGGTCAGGGCCGGCACGGGCACCTCCACGACCGACTCCACGTCGATGACCTTGAGCAGGAGCAGCGCATGGTGCGCGGTCAGCGCGCGGCCCGACTCGCTGATGATGTGCGGCATGGGTAGCTCCAGGTCGCGGCACGACTCGGCCATCGTGTAGACGACGTCGTTCGCGTACTCCTGGAGCGAGTAGTTCACACTCGCGTTCGACGTCGAATTGGAGCCGTCGTAGTCCACGCCGAGGCCCCCGCCGACATCGACGTGCGTGACGTCCACGCCGAGCGCGCGGAGCTCGGCATAGAAGCGCGCCACCTCCTGCAGCCCGGCCTTGATGTAGCGAATGTCGGTGATCTGACTGCCGAGGTGAAAGTGGATGAGCTTCACGATGTCCAGCCGGCCGGCGGCACGCAGCTTGTCGACCGCCTGCATCAGCTGCGCGGCGTTGAGGCCGAACTTCGACTTCTCGCCGCCGCTCTCCTTCCATCGTCCGTAGCCCGTGCTCGCGAGCTTGATGCGGATGCCCGCCGTCGGGTTCACACCCAGCTCCTCGGCCGCCGCGAGCAACACGTCGATCTCGCTGAGCTGCTCGATCACGATGAACACCTGGTGGCCGAGCTTCTGGCCCATCAGGGCCAAGCGCATGAACTCGTCGTCCTTGTAGCCGTTGCAGACGATCAGGTGCTCCGTGCTCTCGGACAACCCCAGTACCGCCTGCAGCTCGGGCTTGGACCCGCACTCCAGGCCGACGCCGTGCTTTCCTCCGAACTCGACGATCTCCTCGACCACATGGCGCTGCTGGTTGACCTTGATCGGGTAGACGGTGGTGTACCCGCCGGTGTACTCGTATTCGCGCATCGCATTCTGGAAGCGCTCGCTCAGCGCCTCGATGCGGGAGCGCAGGATCTCGGAGAAACGCAGCAACACGGGCAGCTGGACTCCTTGTTCTTCGAGATCGCACGCCAGATCGTGGAGGCTGAGCTGACGCTCGGGGTGCTCCTTGTCGGGGCGCACCACCACGTGCCCGCGCTCGTCGATGTCGAAGAAGCCGGCGCCCCACCCCTCGATGTTGTAGAGGCTGCGCGCCTTGTCGATCGTCCACGTCGGGCCCGCCGCTGCGGCGGTGACCGTCTCTGTCGTCTGAGTCGCCATGAACGAAAGATAAACGGTCGACGGGTTCGACGGACCGATCGTCAGGCCGTTCGGCCGACGCTCACGGGTACAGCATCTCGGTGCGCCAACTGTCCGATTCGCGCAGGTACACGATCCGCTCGTGCAGCCGGCTCGGCATGTTGTGCCAGAACTCGAAGCGGTGCGGCACGAGCCGGAAGCCCGACCAGTGAGGTGGACGCGGAACGGGCCCCCCGGCAAAGCGTGCGTCCTCCTCGCGCAGCCGGCGCTCCAGATCGTTCCGATGCTCCATCGGGCGGCTCTGCCGCGACGCCCACGCGCCCAGCTGGCTGCCGCGCGCACGACTGGCGAAGTAGGCATCCGCCTCATCCGCGGCGACCGGCTCGGTCACGCCTTCGACGCGAACCTGCCGCTCGAGCGGCTGCCAGTGAAAACACATCGCGGCCTGCGGGTGGGCGCGAAGCTCTCCCCCCTTCCGGCTCTCGTAGTTGGTGTAGAACACGAAGCCGCGCTCGTCCACGCCCTTGAGGAGCAGGATGCGCACCGAGGGCTGACCATCGGCGCCGACGGTGCCGAGCGCGAAGGCCGTGGGTTCGGGGAGGACCGCGCGATCGAGCCGGCGCGCCGCACCGAGAAGCTCCTCGAAACGAATGAAGGGTTCCCCGAGCGGGGCGCGTCCGTCGGCGTCGTTCGTCACGACAGGAATGTAGCGCGCGCCGCGCCGCACGCGCGACGCCGCACGCGCGACGATTCCTCGCCAGCCCGCCGTCCGGTACCTTGGCCGCATGCCGCCAGTGTACGACGTCCTCGTGATCTTCGCCCGCGCACCGGAGATCGGCCGCGTGAAGACGCGTCTCGCTGCAGGGATGGGCGACCGACGCGCACTCGAGATCTACCGTGAGCTGGCAGAGGGCGTCGTCGCCGCCGTCCGCGGCACGACCGCCGAGATCGTCGTGGCATACGCGCCGCCAACGGCCGCCGACGCGATGCGCGCGTGGCTCGGGTCCGACCTCGCGTACGAGCCACAGGTGGAGGGCGACCTCGGCGAGCGCATGGCGGCTGCGATCAGCTCACGCCTCACTGCTGGCGCGGGCCGCGTGGTCGTGATCGGTGCCGACTGCCCCGCCGTCGACGCGGGCGTCGTCGCGCGCGCCTTCCACGCTCTCGACGATTACGACGTGGTGCTCGGTCCCGCCGAGGACGGCGGCTATTACCTGGTGGGCACACGCAGCGCGCACGCGGCGCTGTTCCGCGACATCCCGTGGAGCAGCGACCGGACGCTCGAGGTCACGCTCGAGCGTATCGCGCAGGCGGCGCTACGCTGCCAGCTCCTGGATACGCTGCGCGATGTTGACACCGCGCCCGACTGGCGAGCGTACGACCGATCGAGGGGCGGCTCGGGGCGGTAGGCGGCGCTGCGTCTACTCGCAATCGCCGCGCGGTCGGTACGCAGCGGCGAGTACCACGGGGGGCGTGCCGGCGAAAAGCCGTGCGAGCAGCACGAGGTTGCGGGCCGATCGCCTGAGCACCCCGTCGCGCTCCCAACGGCGCGGACTCACCCGGAGCGAAGAGTCGAGCGGCGCGATACCGCCCATCGCGCGCAGCCTGCGCGCGATCAGCACGTCTTCCATCAGCGGCACGTCGGCGAAACCACCCGCGGCGTCGTACCACCGACGCGAGATGACAAGCCCCTGGTCGCCGTACGGAAGCGCCAGCAGTGTCGAACGGACGTTCGCCGCCCACTCGATGCAGCGGTATGCGATCCGGGCGCCGTCGATGCGGAGACGAAACGCCCATGCTCCGTCCGCGCGCTGGATCGCCAGCCGCTCGATCTCCCCGCGCGCGCGCGCGTCGAGACGCACGTCTGCATGCAGAAAGCAGAGCAGCGGCGCAGCCGCGAGCCCCGCACCGGCGCGCAGCTGTGTTCCGCGGCCGCGCTGTGACGAAGCCACTTCCGCGTGGTGCGCGCGCGCCACGCGCACGGAGAGGTCGGTGCTCTCGCCGTCGGCCACGATCACCTGGCACGGTGCCTTCAGCAACGCCACGTCGGCGAGCAGCGCCTCCAGCGCGC
>JBBQYZ010000382.1:0-4310 GCA_038208205.1 Gemmatimonadales bacterium
GGTGTGAGCCAGCACGACGAGCGAGGCGACGACGGCGAGGGGGCGCACCAGATGGGCTCCTGAGTGAATGGAACGAGTCGTTCGCGGCTATGCACTGCCCGTGCCGTGCGGAACGATGATCGCAACCGGCCCGCGCAACGGCAACGATCGCGGACGAAGCGAGCGCGACCATCGTCTGACGCAAGACGTGTCGACGCCCGCGTGCCGCGCCGGAAGAGAAGTATCTTGGTAGCGTGCTGTCCTTTCTGGCCCTGCTCCAGGGCGCCGCGCTCGCCGTGCTGCTGCATCGACTTCTGCCCGGTCGCCGGCGGCGCCCGCCCGTGCCCCCGCGTCGATCCCGCGCTGACGCAGCGGGCTCCGTGAGCGTGATCGTGGCGTCGCTCGACGAGGCCCATCGCATCGGGCCCTGTCTCGACGGGCTGTCGGCACAGGACGGGATCGTTGGCGAGATCCTGGTGGTGGACAGTGGCAGCACCGACGGCACCGCCGACGTCGTGCGCGCTGCCGCGATTCGCGACCCTCGCATCCGGCTCCTCCAGGACCCCCCGCTGCCGGCCGGGTGGGTCGGCAAGGTGTGGGCGCTCGAGTACGGGCTGCGCGAAGCGCGAGGCGAGTACGTCCTCGGCATCGACGCGGATACGGTGCCGAACGCCGGCATGACTGGCGGAGCAGTCGCCGCCGCCCGCGAGCTGGGATACGATGCCGTATCGTTCGCGCCGCGCTTCCAGCTCGCCACCTCCGCGGAGCGTTGGCTGCAGCCGGCGCTGCTCGTGACCCTGGTCTATCGGTTCGGTGCCGCTGGCATCGACCCGGATCCCGAGCGCGTGATGGCCAACGGGCAATGCTTCCTGGCGCGTCGGGACGTCCTGCTGAGCGCCGGGGGCTACACGAGCGCTCGCGCGTCGTTCTGCGACGACGTCACGCTGATGCGTCATCTGGCGCGCGCGGGACATCGCGTCGGGTTCCTGGACGGCGCCCGCCTCTACGACGTCAGATCGTACGCGTCGGCGCGGGAGACCTGGCGAGAGTGGGGGCGGTCGCTCGATCTCAAGGACGCCGCCTCCACGGTGCGGCAGTGGTACGACGTCCTCTTCCTGCTCGTGGTGCAGAGTACACCGCTGGTCACGCTGCTGGGATGCGCGGTGCTCGTGCTCACGGGTCGCAGTGGCTGGCCACAGGTCGCCCCACTCGTCGGGACCTCCGGCCTGCTACTCGCGGTGCGCATTCTTCTGCAGCGCGCCCTCGTCGCCTCCTACGCTCGTCATGGCCTCGCGTTCTGGCTGTCGCCCGCAGCCGATCCACTGGCGGCGCTGCGCATCCTCCTGAGCACCCTCCGGACGCCGACCCGGTGGCGCGGTCGCAGCTACGGCGATCTGCGCGCGGCCCGACTCGCCGGCGGGGCCGGGAGCGGCGCCCCGACGCCCGGCGCCCCGCGTCAGCTCAAGTAACACCGGCGCGAGGTCGATACCGTATCAATGACATGTCGTCCTTCATCTCGTTCATCCCTTCCGCCACGCCCATCGTGACGACGGTCGCCCTTCCACCAGATCGCGCCGCCCGCCTGCAGCGCTGCGCGTTGCTGGTCGACGATGAGGTTTCGGTTCGCGTCGTCGTTCGGCGCTTCCTGGAGCGACGGGGCTGGGCGGTGCTGGAGGCGCCGAGCGCCGAGCATGCGCTGCGACTGTTGAACGACGACGCCGTCGACGTCGACGTCGTGCTCGTGGACCTGCACCTCCCCGGACTCTCCGGGAGCGCGCTCTGCCAGCGTATATCGACCGCGCATCCCATGTTGTCCGCCCGGCTGCTGGTCGCCAGTGGCGACGCCCTGAAAGCGGTGGAGGAGCTCGCGCTCGAGTCGCTGCACTGTCCAGTGCTCGCCAAGCCGTTCGAGCTGGACGAGCTGGGGCGCACCCTTGACGGGCTGGTCGCGGCGGCCTGACTCGCGGCGTCACCGCGGAACACCGGCGGCGCGCCCTGCCACTCGGGGGCGCAGGCGGTCATCTTTCGCCCATCATGACCGACGCCTCTCCTGCGCGCAACGAGCGCGCGCGCGCACATCCGCCCGAGACTACCGAAGGCTGGTACGCGCTCCATCAGGTCTTCACCACCGATCGCGCCGCACTTCGCGCGCTGCCACCCGAGTCGCTGCCGGTACATGCGCGCCAGGCGGAGACGGTTCTCGGTGCGCTGGCCTCGCCGTCGGGCGGGGGGTGGTCGGCGGTGGTGCCGCTCATCGGCTCCGTGTCCGACCTGATGCTGGTGCACTTCCGGCCCACTCTCGACGCGATCGGCGCCGTGCAGCGTGAGCTCGCGCGGGTAGCGTTGTTCGACGTCCTGCGCCCGGTGTACAGCTTTCTGAGCGTGACCGAGGCGGGCCTCTACCACGCGAGTGCCACGCTTGCCGCCGAGGCGACAGCGCGCGGCGGGACGGTGGGAGACGCCGCGTATCGTGCGGCGATGGACGAGCGCGTGGCGGCGGAGCGCGCCAGCGCGCACGTGCATCGGCGACTCTTCCCGGTGCAGCCGGCCGAGATGCCGTACGTCTGCTTCTACCCCATGTCGAAGCGCCGGGCGCCGGGTCAGAACTGGTATGCGCTCACGCTCGAGGAGCGGAGCCGGCTGATGATGGCGCACGGCACCACGGGGCGGGGCTACGCCGGCCGTGTGGTGCAGGTCATCTCGGGCGCGATCGGTCTCGATGCGTGGGAGTGGGGCGTGACCCTGTTTGCCGGCGACCCGCTCGCCTTCAAGAAGATCGTCACCGACATGCGGTTCGATGAAGTGAGCGCGGAGTATGCGGACTTCGGGGAGTTCTACGTGGGCAAGAGTGTCGGCGCGCCCGAATGGCTGGCTGGGTGGATGGGGTGAGGGTGGTGAGTGGTGAGCGGTGGGTACCGGCGTGTTGACTCACCACTCACCACTCACCACTCACCACCGCCGTTCAGCCGTCGGTCGGTGCCCTCGGCGCTAGCTCCGCGCTCTCGAGCGCGCGCTCGGCGATCGCCTTGAGCCGTTCGTCCTGATTGACGCGCAGCGCGCGCGTGTTGCGGCGGGCGCGGCGCATTGCGGCCGGGATGTAGACCCGCGCACAGTCCAGGGGCGCCGCGGCGCCGTCCACGCCGCCGGCGCGCTCGATCTCCCACGTCGTGCGCGAGAGCACCGCCGTCGCGATGTAGATGTCGATCGCCGCGTTCGCGAGCCGGAGCTGGAGAAACTGCCGCTCGATGATCTCCTTGCCGTGCTTGAGCAGCAGCCCCTCCACGGCGAGCGCCAGATCGTGGATCGCCGTGGCGACGGCGTCGGCTTCGTCGTTCAGCGACTCGTGCACCATCGTGAACGACGGCTTGGCCACCTGACGCCGCGCGCGGCCGGCGACGTACGAGCCGATCGCGCCAAGCGAGTGCAGCGGATCCTTGAACGCCTTGCCGAGCGCCTTGAGCCGCTCGCCGGGCTGCTGGAGCGCGGTGAGGGCGATCAGCGCGCGCAGGATCTCGTTCGTGCCCTCGAAGATCAGGTTGATGCGCGAGTCACGCACCGACTGCTCGTACGGATATTCCTTGGAGTACCCGATGCCGCCGGCGATCTGCAGGGCGTCATTGCTGGCGCGGAAGGCCAGCTCACTCGCGAAGATCTTGCAGGCCGCCGTCTCGAGCGAGAAGTCGACGCCGCCGCTGTCCACCATGCCGGCGGTGAGCATCCACGCCGAGTCCGCGGCGTACGTCTCTGCCGCATTGATGGCGATCTTCTGCTGGATCATCTCGAACGAGCCGATCGGCCGGCCGAACTGTTCGCGCTGGCGGGCGTACTCGAGCGCCTCGCGCATGATGCGTCGCGCGCCGAGAGCGGAGCCGGCGGCGAGTCCAAGCCGCCCGGAGTTCAGGACCTCGAGTGCGATCTTGAACCCCTGGCCCACGTCGCCAAGCCGGTCCTTCGCCGAGACCACCACGTCGTCGAAGGTGACGGTGCGCGTGTCGCTCGCCTTGATGCCCATCTTCTGCTCGGGCTGGCCGAGGGTGATGCCCTTCGCCTTGGCGTCGACGATGAACGCCGTCACGCGTTGCTTCGTCCGGCCGTCAACAGTGACCGGCACCTTGGCGAACACGGTGAACAGCCCCGCGTAGCCGGCGTTGGAGATCCAGATCTTCGTCCCGCTGATCGTGTACGAGCGGCCGTCGGCGCTCGGCGTCGCCAGCGTCGTCATCGCCTGGGCGTCGGAGCCGGAGCCCGGCTCCGTGAGACAGAACGCCGCGATCGTCGCGCCGCTGGCGCAGCCCGGCAGCCAGCGCTGCTTCTGGTCTTCCGTGCCGAAC
>JBBQYZ010000383.1:0-4310 GCA_038208205.1 Gemmatimonadales bacterium
GCGAAGTCCACCTGCGCCATCTCGGGTTTCGTATCGACGATGTCGACGCGGCGCACGAACGCCTTGTCGCAGCGGGTATGGAGACCAGTGCGGCACCGCAGCGACAGGATTTCGCGAGGATGTACATGTCGTTTCTCAAGCAGCCCGGCGGCATCGAAGTCCAACTCGTGAAGTACGACTGACACATCAGCGAGTTTCGTTTTACTCGACCAACCGTTTCGACCTGCACTTCCGCGCGTGCGCCACGGATCGGCGCGTCGGCGGCTGCCTCGCGAGCGCTCGGCGCGGCTGCAGCCCGGGCGACTGGACGCCTCCGGAACGAGAAACGCGTCGTGTTCAGCACAAACGGAAACGCTGTGGCAACGACAATGCAGGGCGGAGGGAGTGGGATTCGAACCCACGGTTCGACAAGGAGTTGTTCGCGTGGTGGGTGATAACAGGGTCGTCCCGCGTTGCCCAGGTCAGGCCCCTTATCGCGTGCCCGGCAGTGACCGTACGTGACCCTTGAAGACCGTTCATTGTGTCACGTGGGTGTCATGCCAGCGGAGATGCGGACCGTACTGGCGCTCCGGGGTTTAGCCGCCCAGCAAGCCGAGGCGCGGTGGCTGCGAATGGAGAGCGTCCAGAGTTCGGGACGCTGAGGGCCCGGGTGCAAATCCCGGAATCGCGACCACAAAAACCCCAGGTCAGGCCACGTTTTATTATCCACAGCTCGACTGACGGGGACTGACGGGGACTGACAGACCACAGATAGATCACAGCCAGTCGCGACTCGCAGCTTGACGTATCGGGAGATCAACGCGCACCGCAAGTGAATCGAGACGATGCTTGGGACGAACACGGTCACGACGGTGCATCAGCGGCTGCGTGACGAGCATACGGACGAGTAGGTGATGTACCGCACCACAAGACATCGGGTGCCCCAGGCGCGAACCTTCGCCCGACGAGATCCGGCAACGGCGAGTTGTCCTCCGCCGGGATCGTGGTCCGCACCTGAACCGCCTTAAACACACCGACGATGCCATGCACGCGCATCAACGGATCGCTCGCATCACGCCGACCAGCTCCGCTTCGGCGAGCTTCCTGGCGGACGGTCCCGCGGTGGCACGGTCGCCAAGCCGAGGTACCCGCCCGCCGCGCCCGCGGTGTACGCCGGCACCTCGAGGGTCATGCCGGACTCGAGTCGCCTGCACCTCGAAGTCCTCTCCCAAGGAACCGCCAGCGATGGGCGCTTCGACGCCGATGCCGACGCTGTGCGCGAACGGGAATGGCGGCAGCGCCTCGCCGCTCGTCTCGTTACACGGCGCGGAGGTCGGCGCCGGTCGCACCCGGATGCAGCGCGTCGGCGAGCCGCGACTACACGGAGCGCGATCGGGTACCCACGTCGCGTTCGCTGGTGGTCGGACGGCGGCGACCGCGGCCGGCACAGAGTTGGGTCCGACCGACGGAGCCCTCCTAGCCGGTATAGAGGGCCCCGCCACCACCACCAGTGCACCTTCGTCGATCGGCCGTAACCTCGGCCGCGTAGGTCCCTGCTGTTGGCGCGCGCCCCGTGGCGGACGATGATGGCGTCCACTGCTCACCCCCGTCGAAATTGACGCCCACGACGGTGAACGAGCAACGAAACTTTCGGGTCGTTCCCGGAGTAGATCACGGGGTGAGCGGCGCCGGCGGGACCGGCGCGGCCGGCGCTGATCGCGATTAGCGTCTCCTGCGCTTCGACAGGCCGTGCGATATAGGGGTCCTGATGTCACAGGTGCTAGCGCCCCGCGTTCCACCGCTGCTCGCCTCGGACTGGACGAGCCAGCATCAGCAGTTGGTCGACCGCTTCGGCGCCGGTGGCCGCGTCGACCCGCTGCTGGCCACCATGCTCCAAGTGCCGGAGATCGTGGAGGCGGTCATGCCCATGACTCGCTACGTGGGTGAGTCCTCCACGCTGTCGCCGGCACAGCGACTGCTGCTGGTCCTGCGGGCCTGCTGGTTGGAGCAAAGCCGCGCCGCGTGGGCCGCGTTTGCCCCGCGCCTGCCTGCACCTGACCGAGGCGTGATGGAGCGGGCCTTCGGGCGCGCGCCCGAGGACGACCCCCTGCGCCGGGCGCTGCTTGCGCTCGCCGACGAGCTGGTGACCGCCGCGGCGGTCACGGACGCCACCTGGGCCAGCTTGGCCGACGCGCACGATGTGCTGTGGCTGATGGACGCGGTCGAGACGGTGGCGCACGTATGCTTCCTGTCCTGTCTGGCCCACTCGTTCGGCGTCTCCGGGGACGCCCCGGGCGTGCCCGAAGACTTCGCCGGACTCCCGGAGCGCCCGGCCGTGCCCGAACGGGAGCCGCCTCTCGGTGCGGCCCGGATCGACCCGCTCGAGGGCGAGCAGATCGCCGTGCTGCGGACGTTCGCCCGCCACCTGGCGCTGACGGGCGCCCGCCGGCCCCGTGCCGGGTTCGTGAACGGCGTGTCGAAGCTGACGCCGCACGACCGGGAGATCCTCATCCTCCGCATTGGCTGGGACTGCCAGTCGGAGTACGAGTGGGCCAAGCATGTCGGCGAGGTGGGGCGGGCCCGTGATCACGGCGTGGATCCCACGCTTGTGGCCGCCGGCCCGGGCGCTCCCGGGGTGGACGACCGCGACGCGCTGTTGATGCGCGCAGCTGACGAGCTTCACCGGCACTCGTCGGTGTCCGACCCCACCTGGGCCGCGCTCGTCGAGCGCTACGAGCTCGCGGGAGCGATGAGCGCAGTGCTCGCCGCGAGCTCGTACCGGTCCACCTCGATGTCGCTCAACGCGTACGGGGTCCAGCTGGAGCCGGGCGACGAAGGGTTCCCCTCGAGCGTCATGCGCTGACGAGGAGGGAGCGGAGGTTGTCCCGCATGATCTTCCGCACGACATCCTCGCTGAAGCCGTCGAGGTACTTGGCGAAGCTGGCGGGGTGGGCCAGCGAGTTGTAGTGCGGCCAGTCGGAACCGGCGACCACCCGGTCGGGAGAGATGGCGTCGATCAGCTCTGTGAAGTTGTCTTCCCAGTGGGGCGAAACCCAGACGGCCCGCTGGAAGGTCTCCACCGGATCCTCCACCAACCCGCCAGACCGGTAGTAGTGGCGGAACTTCTCGAGCAGCGGGGACACCCAGTCGCCGCGGTTTTCCACGGAGATCATGCGCAGCTTTGGGAACCGAGTGAACGCCCCGTGCCACACCATCGCCGTGAAGTAGTCCGAGATCGGCCGCCCGTGGTTCATGATCGAGTCGACCGTCTGGTCGAGGAATGGGCGCTGCTCGTGGTTTCCGGTCCAGTCACCGGTGTAGCGGTTGTAGCCGTTGGCGCCGGCGTGGACAGACACGAGCAGTCCCGCCTCGGAAGCCTGCGCCCAGAAGTGGTCCCACATAGGATCGGCCGGCGAGCGGTAGCCGACGGCCGTACGGGACGGCGCAGCCACGACGTTGACCACTCGCGCACCCCGTCCGATCGCCCACTCGAGCATCGCGACCGCCCGGTCGGGCTCGCAGAAGGGGATGAGCGGTGCGCCGAAGAGGCGGTCGCGATAGGCGAAGCCCCACTCGTCCTCGAGCCACCGGTTGTAGGCCCACAGCACGTCGTAGTACAGGGGCACGTTTGCGCCGATCCGCTCCTCGAGCCCGTTGATCAGCGTCGGGAACAGGAGCGCCCCCTCCACGCCTTGTTCGTCGAGCGACCGGAGGCGGCTCTCGCGGTCGCGGTACTCGGGGTGGTTGGCGATGGGCTCGACCTTCTTGCGGTCAAAGGCGCCGGCGACCGCCACCGGGTCGAAGGTTGGGTTGGGGATGTAGTCGTAGATCGCCCGATCGAACACGATCTGACGGTGGCCACGCTCGTCGGTGATCCAGTAGACGTCCCGCCGACGATGCTCAGGAAGATGTCGGGTGAACGCGTCCTCGGCCTCGTAGAGGTGGTGATCGGCGTCGTAGATGTCGTAGTCCAGAGGCATGTGCACCCTCTCTCGGCGAAGCGTCTGCGCAAAACATAGGTCGCGAGCTGGTGGCCCGGCGGAGCCAACAGCTGGCGACCGCGAGCCGAAGAGAGGTCGCCAGTACGGCGCGGTCGCGGAACTCGCCGCCGGGAGGACCCAACGGACGGCTCATCAGCATCGTCGAGCACGAAGTAGTGGAACTGCTGGGCGCTCGCAGCCGCGCGCTTACACCGTTGATCCGACACTCCCAGTGCCTGCCATGGAAATCGACGGCGGGGTGTTCTCGCTGAGGGCTGTTCGTCCTGGTCGGGTTCTTGGGCTGTTGGTCGTGGTCTCGGACTTGGTGGTCTGGTCGTCGACGGACTTGCT
>JBBQYZ010000384.1:0-4310 GCA_038208205.1 Gemmatimonadales bacterium
TTGGCGTCGAGGGCGTGATCGTCGTGCGCGTGCGTCACGAGCACCGCGGCGGGCTTGTAGCGCGCGAGGTTCTTGAGCGAGTCGGGCGTGGTCGGGTTGCCACTCAGGAACGGATCGATCAGGAGGCGCGTCCCGCCCGACGAGGTGATCTCGAACGCGGCGTGGCCCAGCCACTGGATGGTGATCGGGCGGGTCGGCGCGCGCTGCGCGTGCAGTGTGGCGGCGGGGGTAGCGGCTGGCGCGACGGCCGCGGCGAGCGCGACGACGGCCGCGAGTCGGCGGAGCTGGGAGAGCGTGTGCAGCGTATGCATCGATGAGCCGGAATGCTGGTGGGCGGTTGAACTGCTTAGCCGGGTGAACACGGCAGACGAGTCGACGGTGCCCGCAGGAGGCATTCCAGATCAGGAGACTCTCTCCTTCAAACCCTCGATGACCGACGGGATGAACCCGCCGAACGCTCCGTTGCTCATCACGAGCAGCACGTCGCCGGGCTGCGCGCCGCCGACCACGCCCTTGACCAGCACGTCCACGTCGGGCGACGCGTCGGCCTCGATCCCCTGGGCCTGCAGCGCATCGACCACTCGGCCGATGTCGAGCTGCTCGCTCAGCGGCACCTTGTCGTGCGGCTCCGGGACGCGGATCGTCGCGCGCGCGGCACCCTCGAAGGCGTGCGCGTACTCGGTCTGGTGGATGTTGCGGCGGCTCGTGTTGGAGCGCGGCTCGAACACCGCCCAGAGCCGGCGGTCGGGATAGCGCAGACGGATCGCCGTGATCGTCTCGCGCACCGCCGTGGGGTGGTGGGCGAAGTCGTCGATCACGAGCACCCCGCCGATCTCGCCGCGGATCTCCTGACGGCGCTTCACCCCGGTGAAGGTGGCGAACCCCTCGCGGATCTGGTCGGCGCTGAGGCCGAGCGCGCGGCAGGAGGCGTAGACGCCGACGGCGTTCTCCACGTTGTGATGGCCCGACATCGGCAGCACGAACTCGCCGGCCTTTCCGCGCGGCTCGACGATCGTGAAGCGTGCCCCCTCCGGCCCGAAGCGCAGCCCGTCGGTGGTGTAGTCCGCCTCGCCGTGCGCGATGTAGGTGGCCACATAGCATCGGGCCGAGCGGCGCGCGATCGCCACGGCGTTGGGGTACGACGCGGCGACGGCGAGGAAGCCGTCGTCGGGGATCGTCGCGGCGAACTTCTCGTACGCCGACTCGTAGTGCGCCATGTCGCGGTAGATGTCGGCGTGGTCGAACTCCACGCTCGTCAGCATCGCCGTGCGCGCGCGGTAGTGCATGAACTTGGGGCCCTTGTCGAAGTAGGCCGTGTCGTACTCGTCGCCCTCCACCACCACGAAGGGCCCGTTCCCGTGGCGGAAGTTGCCGGCGTAGTTGAGCGTCACCCCGCCCACGAGGAATGACGGGTCGGTGCCGGCGGAGACGAGCACGTGCGCCATGAGCGCCGACGTCGTCGTCTTGCCGTGCGTGCCGGCGACGACCACGCTGTGCTTGCCCGCGAGCACCAGCGACCCGAAGGCGGCGGGAAAGCTCGTCTGTGGGATTCCGCGCTCGCGCACGGCAGTGGCTTCGGGGTTCACGCGCCGGATCACGTTGCCGATGATCACGAGATCGGGGCGCGCGGCGTCGAGGTTGTCGGGCGAGTATGGGGTCATCGCCTCGACTCCCCATGCCGCGAGCATGTCGCTCATCGGCGGATAGACCTGCTCGTCGCTCCCGGTGACCTCGTAGCCGGCGTTCTTGAGCATCCCGGCGAACGACCCCATCCCCGTACCGGCCACGCCGACCAGGTGGATGCGGCGAATGGAGCCGGGCGCGATGTCGGTGAGGACGTTTCCGTTGTCGTCGGGCATGAGGAGGGGCAGTGGGAGGTGGGACGTGGGAGGTGAACGTGGCGGGGAGTCACCTCCCACTTCCCACCGTCGTTCCAACTCTAATCCCCTTCCTGTCCCTCTGCCGCCCGCACCGCCAGCCGCGCCGTCAGCACGAACCCCACGCCGCGTCGCGACTGGATCTCCACGTCGGCGCCGGCCGTCTGCAGCTTGCGGCGGATCCGGGTGACGTTGACGTCCACCACGTTGGAGCCCGGGTCGAAGTGCATGTCCCAGACGCGCTCGAGGAGCTCGGTGCGGGAGATCACTTCGTCGGTGTGCAGCAGCAGGTGCTCCAGCAGGGGGAGCTCTTTGGCCGTGAGCCGCACCTCGACCCCGCTCACGAACAGCTGCCGGCTCAGCCGGTTGAGGACCAGGTTGCCCGCGGCGAGCGACTCGGTGCGCTGTGCACCCCCGCGACGTACCAGGGCGCGAATGCGCGCCCTGAGCAGATCGAGCGAAACGGGCTTTGTGACGTAGTCATCAGCGCCAGCGTCCAAAGCACGGACACTCGTTGGACCGTCGGCGTTCCCTGTCAGCACCATTACTGGGGTCGTTCGGCCCTCTCGACGCAGCGTCTGGACGATCGAGACGCCGTTCTGGTCCGGCAGCCCGAGGTCGAGCACGATGCAATCGTAGTCGTTCACGAGCGCGAACGAGAGGCCGTCGCGCCCCGTCGTGGCGACATCGACGGCGAATCCCTCCTGCTCGAGGACGTTCCGGGCCAGGAGAGCGAAGGGGGCGTCATCCTCGACGAGCAGCGCTCTCATGTCGATTCGGCCATTGGCGCGAGAATCAGGGAAGGGGCTCTTCCTATAGGACGGTGCGAAGGCTGGTTGATAACAAATCTGTCATGATCGTGACAGGATCCTGTAATAGTGGCGGACCCATCTTATCAGCGTAAGAACTTTACTCACTCCAGGAGCTCGACCACAATGAAGAACTCGATCGCGCGACGCGCTGCGGTTGTTCTCGCCCTCCTCGTCTCCGTGTCCGGAATCGCCGGTGCCCAGACCCAGACCCTGAACATCAACGTCGCCAAGATCGTCCAGTTCGCGTTCAACGCGAGCGCGGTCTCCCTGACGATCAGCACCGCCACCGCGGGCGTCGATCCGGCGCCAGCCACTGGGTCCTCGACCTGGGCCCTGACGAACAACACCTCGAACGCGCTGCTGAGCGCGAGCCTGGACTCGCCGATGCCCACCGGCATGACGCTGTCCGTGCTCCTCGGCGTGCCCACCGGCAGCACGAGCGCCACGGTGAGCCTGACGGGCGTGTCGCAGCAGGTCGCCGACCTCACCAAGTCCGCCGCCGCCGGCCTCGGCGTGACGTACACCCTGACCGCCCCGGCATCGGCAGGCAACTACGTGGGCACCCGCGTGGTGACCTACACGGTCGTCGCCGGCAGCTGACCGCTCCGACGCCACCGAGCGCCTCATGAAGCCCAGCGTGCTCTGCCTGCTGACTACCGCTCTGCTCCTCTCGGGGAGCAGGGCGGTGGTCGCGCAGGTCACGGTCACGCCGCCGATCGTGATCGGGAATCTCTCGGTCACCTCGGCGCCGGCGGCGGGGTTGAATCCCTCGCCGGTCACCCGGGCCAACGCGGGCACCTACACAGTCGTCACGCTGAACAAGGATCCGAACACCAGGATCATGGCGCAGCTCAGCGGCACCCTCCCGGTGGGGATGACGCTCTCCGTCACGGCGACGGCGCCCAACGGTGGGGTGAGCGCGGGTGCGGTGGACCTCATCAACGGCACCCCGGTGATGGTCGTCTCAGGAATCCGTAGCAACACGAACCGCACGGGGCTCGCGATCAGCTACACCCTCACGGCGCCCGCCTCCGCCGGCAACGTCGGCACGACGCCGCTGACGGTCATCTTCACGCTCACTCCGTGACCTCGATGTTTCTGCTCCACGCCACGTCGTCCCGCGCGCACCACCGCCTCGCCGCCACCTGGGCCGCGGCCGCGATGCTCGCGTCCCCGCAGGCGTTGCGCGCCCAGATCGCCGTGGTCGGCAACACGGTGGACGAGCAGACCGGCGCCCCCGGCCAGCGCTACGAGGGGTCGGTCGTCGTCCGCAACTTCTCCGGTCAGCCGCAGTCGCTGCGCATCTATCAGACGGACTACCGCTTCGCCGCCGACGGCAGCTCGCACTTCGACAGCGCCGGCACCACCCCGCGCTCCAATGCGCGATGGATCACTCCGTCGGCCAGTTCGATCGTGCTCGCTCCCAGGAGCGACGTGACGGTCAACTATTCGGTCGTCGTCCCAGCGGACGATTCGCTGCGCGGCACCTACTGGAGCGCGCTGATGCTCGAGGGCGCGCCGAGCGCCGCGCCGGTCGTCGGCGCGCGCCAGGTGGGGCTCAGCTCCGTGGTGCGCTACGCCGTGCAGCTCGCCACGCAGCTGCCGACCGCCGGATCGCGCC
>JBBQYZ010000385.1:0-4290 GCA_038208205.1 Gemmatimonadales bacterium
ATCGAGAGCCGGTTTATTCCCGCCTCGCGCCAGCGTCGCACGGACGCGACGTCGACGTCCTCGGGGTTCGCCTCGGTGGTGAGCTCTGCGCCGGCGGCGGCGGGAAAATGTCGTCGCACCAGGTCGAGCGCGCGCGCCAGTCCCTCGCCGCCCAGGCGCGAGGGCGTTCCCCCTCCGAAATAGATCGTGTCCACTTCGCGCCCGCTAGGACGACCAAATCGGGTCTCGAGCTCCGCACGCAGCGCCGCGAGATACTCGTCCACCGGGACGGTGCGGCGTACGGCGATGGAGAAGTCGCAGTACGAGCAGCGTCGAGCGCAGAAGGGTACGTGGACGTAGACGTGACGGGGCACACTCACAATATCGCCAGCGCACGTCTGCGGTGCGCGACGAACGAGCTACATCCGCCGAAGCTCCCCGGAGAGCGTGCACTCGACGAGACCGCGCAGCTCCAACGCGCTCGACGCGGCCATGCCTTCATGTGCCGGAAGACGCGCGCGGGTGCAGAGAGTATCGAGATCGGCCGGTCCCTCGCCGAGGGCGTCCCAGAGGCGGCGCTCGGCACCGTCGGCCGGCAGGTCGGCAAGACGGATCGGCGACGTGAGGCCGACCAGCGCGAGAGCGTCGGCCATCGACGTGAGCGCGAGCGCGCCGTCGCGCAGCAGCTCGTTGCTGCCCTGTGCTTGTGGAACGTCGATCGGCCCGGGCACCGCCGCCACCGTGCGTCCCATCTCGAGCGCGTAGTCCGCGGTGATCAGTGCCCCGCTCCGCACCCCGGCTTCGACGACGATGGTCGCCTGCGCGAGCGCGGCGATGATCCGGTTTCGTCGCGGAAAGGAGCCGCGGTGCGCAGCATCGGATGGGGCCAGCTCCGAGAGTAGCAGGCCGCGGTCGGCGATCTCGCACTGGAGGCTGGCATGGCCGCGCGGGTACGCGAGGTCGAGGCCGGTGCCCAGCACCGCGGCGGTCGAGCCGCAGTCGAGCGCTCCGCGATGCGCGGCGCCATCGATACCACGCGCCAACCCGCTGATGACCGTGGCGCCGGCGCGAGCCAGCGTTCGCGCCAGCTCGCGGGCGACGCGCTCGCCGTACGGAGTCGCCCGACGAGTACCGACGATGGCGACACAGGGCCGGTCGAGCAGGGCGAGGTCTCCGTGCACCCACAGGGTCGAGGGCGCATCATCGCGCTCGCGCAATCGCTCCGGATAATCAACGCCGGATCGCTCGAGCAGCCGGTGGCTGGGAGGAGCCAGTGCCGTTCCGCTCACCGCGTCCACGTCGTTGGAGCGCGATTGATCACCTACGGTAGCTCGAGATCTTTGACGGGCCGCGTCAACTGCTTCTTCATGTCGAGCACGCGACGCCACCACGCCAGCTTGATCTCCTCGAGCCCGGTGCGTCCGGCGGCACTGATCACGTACACGCCGAAGGCGTCCGGCGCCTCGATCGGCGGCGCCTCGTCGTCACCGAGAAGGTCCATCTTGGTGAAGACGACGCAGTGTGGCTTGCCGGCCAGCTCCTGGGAGTACTGCCGGATCTCGCTGCGGAGCCCCTCGTACTCCGCCTGCCAGTCCATCGCATCGACTGGAATGAGAAAGGCGAGGAGGCGGGTGCGCTCGATGTGACGCAGGAACTGCAGTCCGAGCCCCTTTCCCTCGTGCGCTCCTTCGATGATGCCGGGAATGTCGGCGACGACGAAGGTGCGGCTGTCGCTCAACTGCACGACGCCGAGGTTGGGCGCGAGGGTGGTGAATGGGTAGTCGGCGATCTTGGGGCGGGCCGCGCTGATCACCGATAGGAGTGTGGATTTGCCTGCATTGGGCTGCCCGACGAGGCCGACGTCGGCGATCAGCTTGAGCTCGAGCTCGAGAGTACGCTCCTCGCCGTCCTCGCCGGGCTGCCACTCGCGCGGACTCCGATGGACCGAAGTCGCGAAGAAGGCGTTGCCCTTGCCGCCGCGGCCGCCCCGAGCGACGATGAACTCGTCGCCGCTCTCGAGGATCTCGCCAACGAGCGCGCCTGTCTCCTTGTCCCGCACGACCGTGCCCGGTGGGACGGGGAGGACGATGTCCTCCCCCGACGCGCCGGTCTTGTTCGAACCGCTCCCGTGCAGCCCCCGCTCCGCCGACCAGCTGTCGCGGTAGGTGAAGTCGAGCAGCGTCGCGAGGTTGTTGTCGCCGCGGATGATCACGTCCCCTCCCTTGCCGCCGTCCCCGCCATCAGGACCGCCAAGTGGCGCGAACTTCTCTCGGCGGAATGACGAGATGCCCGATCCGCCAGGACCAGCGGTGACACGAACTGTGACGCGGTCGATGAACATCGCGGTGGTCGAGCGAAGGTAGAGAAGGACGATCGGGACCCTGCACCGTTCGTTGGCGGAGCGGCGCATTCGCGCCCGGCCGGAAGCTACCCGCCGACGACTGTCGCGAGCAGCCGGTGACGCGAGCAGGTGGTGTGGCGAGAGATCGCCACGATCAGGCGACGGGGCGCAGCTCGCCCACGATCTCGCCTCGCGTGTTGCGCAGCGATCGTTGCAGGAAGTCGGCGAGTCGCGGCGGCAGATCCTCGGGCAGGGCCCCGAACCGCTGCAGCACCGTGATCACCGCCGGGAACTGGGCGCGCTGGGCCCCGTCTTCCACCTTGACCACGATCCCGATTCCATCGTCGACGATCGCGACCGAGTGTATGCCCTCCGCGCCGATCTTGGCGATCACGCGCCCTTCGGTCGCTTCGATCAGCGCGGAGTCGAATCGATCGGTTCCGCCGACCAGGAAAGGACGCGTCTGCATCGCGTGCACGATGCGGGCGGGAATCTCGTCAGAGCGGTGGGCTGCCTGGGCGAAGCGGGCGTACGAGCGCGCCATCGCCTGCAGGGGCATGGCATGGACCACCACGCCGCACCCGTCCACTGCCTGGATGATGCGGGACGCGTCGACCCCGGTCCATTCAGCGACGCGGGCGAGACAGGCGCGCTGCACCGGGTGCTCCTGGCGCTCGTACCCGAAGGCAGGAAGACCCTGCGTGTGCGCATACGCGAGCATGCCGGCGTGCTTGCCGGAGCAGTTGTTATGTAGTCTCGTCGGCCGGCTCGCCGCCTCTCGCAGGATCTTCAGACCGCGCGACGAGAGCGGGTCGTGCGGGCCGCAGACCAGATCGCCCTCTTCCATGGCGATCGAGGCGAGCATCGCGGTGACGATGTCCACGTGCTCGGGCTCTCCTCCATGCGAGGCACAGGCAAGGGCGAGCTCGTCGTCTCCCCACCCGATCCGGTCGAACCCACCGTTCTCCAGCAGCGGCATCACCTGGAACGGCTTGGCGCACGATCGCCAGTGCGCCACCAGCTCCGGATCACGCGCCGAGGCGATGAGCGTCCCGTCGTGGCCAACGACCGCTGCGTGCACGCGGTGGTGCGATTCGACGATCGCACCACGGGTGACGACGACATCGAGATCCAGGTGGTCCATACGGCGGTCGGGAACGGGGACCGGGAAGATAACCAGACGGCGCGAGCGCAGCGGCGCACGCGGGCGACGTCGCGCTACTGCGGACGGCCCCCCCCGCCCCGCGCATTGCTCAGGCGGCCGCCGCCGGTACCGACGGGCGGCGGGCCGTCAGCAGGATACCCGCGAGCACCACGGCCCCTCCGATGAACGTGGCAGATCCGGGCACTTCGCGAATCCCCGGCAGCGCCGCCGCGATCAGCGTCGCCCCGACCGGCTCGCCGAGTAGGGTGAGATTCACGACGTAGGCGGGATAATGCTTGAGCGCCCAGTTGAGGCCCGTATGCCCGAGCAGCATGGGCCCGAGTGCCAGCGCGGCGAACAGCATCAGCTCGCGCGGCGGCTGCGGCGCAACCGGCGCGCCGACCAGGGCATCGAGCAGAAGCAGCACGACGAAACAGCTTCCGTAGACGAGCCCCACGTACGGCCAGAGGTCGAGCGTCGCCCGAAGACGCCGACCAGCGACGAAATAGATCGCTGCCGCGACCGCCCCGCCGAGTGCGAGCAGATCGCCGAGCAGCGCCTGCGGGTGCGACGCACTTTCGCGCGAGCTGCCCACGAGATCCGGCGCCGCGACGATCAACGCGCCGATCATCGAGATGGCGATGCCGAACCACTGTCGTCGGATGGGCGACTCTTGCAGCCACACAACGGACAGGAGCGCCACGACGACCGGCTGCGTGTTCACAAGCACCACGGACGCGGCGACGGTGGTGAGCGCGATGGAGGCGTTCCAGCTCCAGAAGTGCAGCGCCAGCGTGGCGCCGGCGCCGATGGCGATCGCCAGCTC
>JBBQYZ010000386.1:0-4288 GCA_038208205.1 Gemmatimonadales bacterium
AGACGCGCCCGCGTGCGCTCGAATCGCCGCCGCTGCTGCGTGACGCCAGCCGCCCGCTCGGCCAGCGCGGCGTTGACCTCGCCGGGTGACGCGAGCCACACCTCGCCCAGGCCAGGGGCGTACAGCAGTGTGCGACGGATCGTCGCGAGCGCGTCGGCTGGCGTCACCATGACGACCTGAAGGCTCGCATCCAGCGCGTGCACGATCCGCGCGGCGTGCGCGACGCGCGGCATCGTGGCGTCCAACAGTGCGCAGCCGACGGTTCGCAGGAGGCGCGCGGCCGATTCAGGCTGCGCCTCGAGTGCCGCCACCTCGAGCACGCGTGCCTCCAACAGGGCGGACCACGCGGGTGCCGCGTTGCCCGCGTCGTGGATCAGCAGCGCCTCGGCGCGCGATTCGCTCGTCCTGGCGTCGGTGTTCACGCTCGCTGTGCCCATCGCACGTCGGACCGGTTCAGAGGAGGGGCAGCTGCAGCAGGGCGCGCCCGATCCAGCCCTTGAGCATGTCGGTCGTCGGCGCCATGACGTGACTCGCCCGCGCGTCGCGAAGGATGCGCGCGAGGCGGCCATTCTCGCGATAGGCGCTGCCGCCGCACAGGGTCATCGCCTCGTTGGCCAACCGGACGGCGGCGTCGCCCGCCGCCGCCTTGGAGGCGAGCACCGCGGGCAGCGCATCCCCCCGGCCGGCATCACCGCTGCTCGCGGCCGAGTACACGAGCTGCCGGGTGCTCTCGAGCTGGGTCCAGAGCTCGCCGAGGCGGTGCGCGGCAACGGGAGACGCGCCGAGCAGCTCTCCGGAGTGCGCGTAGCGCCGCGTTCCGACGTGCTCGAGCGCCTCGTCGAACGCGGCCTGCGCCACGCCGAGGTAGGTCCCGGCCATCGCCATCAGAAAATTCGGCGCGACCACCTCGAACACGTACCAGAGCTGGTCGCCCACCTCGCCGAGCAGATTGGCTGCCGGCACGGGGACGTCGGTGAGACGCAGGGTGCGTGAGTCGTTGGAGCGCATACCGAGCCCCGCCCACTCGTCGAGCCAGGTGAGCCCGGAACGGTCGTGGTCCACGAGCACGCAGTTGAACTCGCCGTCCTCGCCCTCCGTCGTGACGGGCGCGGTAGAGAGCACGTACGAATCGGCGTGGCTGCCGTTGGTGACGAAGCTCTTGGTCCCGTTGACGCTGAAGCCGTCGCCGTTGCGGGCGAGCGCTGTGGCGGGATAGAAGAAGTACGCCCCACTGCCAGGCTCCGACAGCGCGAGCGTGGTGATGTGCTGCCCGCGGGCGATGGGATCGAGATACCTCTCGCGCTGATGGTCGGTCGCCTTGGCCGCGATCACCGCCGTCCCCACGCAGTGCATCCCGAAGCAGAGCCCCGCCGACGCGCTCTCGCGTGCAAGCGCCTCCGACACCGTCACCATGCCCAGCATACCGCACTCCAGGCCGCCGACGGACCGTGGCGCGACGAGCCCCATCAGTCCCGCGTCGGCGAGCGCGGCCATCGTCTCGGCGGGCCACCTCGCGTCGCGGTCATCGTCGGCGACGTGGAGGGACGTGACGGAGTGCGCGATGTCTCGTGCCGACGCGACCGCACGGCTGACCGACTCGGGAAGAACGTACATCTGCAACGGGCTCGCGGCTGGCGGAGCGGTGGGCCTCGCCGGCCGAACCGCGGGCAAGACTTCGGATGTTTCTCCGAATCTGGCGACTGGTACTGAATCGCGCACCTGGCAGCTGTGGTGCCGCGTGCGGCGCTCAGAAGCGGTCCGGTCCGGTGCCGGCGGGCGCGGCCGGGACGAGACGCGGACGTCATCCGGGGGACTGACGTGATGACCGGAGTCGGCGCGTGCGAGTGACGCGATCACCCGCTACGGCACCAGTCGGTCGAAGTGATGACGCACGATTCCGTAGCACTTGCACGCCACGTTCTCCGTCCCCACGCGGTCGCGCGGCACGCTTGACTGCGGCTGGCGCCGCGTGCCATGCTGACATCGCTGCCCTCGTCTCTCCACGACGGATGAGCGCAGGCGGCGCGTCCTCGGCCACCATGAAACGTCGTTTCGCCTCGCGCGTAGTACCGCCATGACCCACCCCGCCCCCGACTTCCTCGACTTCCAGGCCGCCCTCGCTGGCGAGTACTCGCTTCAGCGCGAGCTCGGCCGCGGCGGCATGGGAATCGTCTACCTCGCGCGCGACGTTCAGCTCGACCGCGACGTGGCCATCAAGGTGCTTCCCGCCAACCTGGCGCGGACCGCCGAATCGCGCCAACGCTTCGTGCGCGAAGCGCGCACCGCCGCCGGCCTCTCGCATCCGCACATCGTCCCCATCCACCGCGTGGGCGAGGCGGGCGGGTTCGTTTTCTTCGTCATGAGCTACGTCGAGGGCGAGACGCTCGGCGAGCGCCTGCGCGCACGGGGCCCGCTGCCGCCGACCGAAGCGATGCGCGTGCTGCGCGAGGTCGCGTGGGCCCTGGCGTACGCCCACGGGCGAGGCATCGTGCACCGAGATGTGAAGCCGGACAACATCCTGCTCGAAGCGAGCACGGGGCGCGCCCTCGTCACCGACTTCGGCATCGCCCACGGCGGGGAGCACGCCGGCCCGGTCACCGATCCGGGGAAGATCATGGGCACCGCCCACTTCATGAGCCCCGAGCAGGCCGCGAACGAACCCGTTGACGGGCGCAGCGATCTGTATTCGCTGGGAGTCGTTGGTTATCTCACGGCCAGCGGACGCCTGCCCTTCGAGGCGTCCAACCTTCCCGCACTGCTCGTGCGTCAGGCGACCGAAGCACCGCCGAGCGTGATGCGCGCCGCGCCTGGACTGCCCTCCGCGCTGGGCGCCGCGATCGACCGGTGCCTCGCGCGCGAGCCCGCCGGCCGCTTCGCCGACGGCGAGGCGATGGCGGCGGCCCTCGCCCCGGCGCCCGAGGCGCGGCCCGTGCTGCCGACCACGCTACGCGCCTGGCTCGGCGCACGGAACCCGCTCCTCGTCCCCTACATGGGGTGGTCCGGAGTGTTCGGCACCCTTTCCCTGGTGAACCTCGTCGTCTTGCTGGCCGGCAAACGGCCCGACGGGCCGGCGGACATCGTGCTCCTGGCCGCGATCACCTCGCTGCCCCTCCTGCCGATCGTCGGATTTCATCTCAATCAGGCGCGCCGGCAGTTCCGGGCCGGACACACTCTCACCGACCTGCGCTCGGCGCTCGCGATTGCGCGGCACGAGCGGGCCGAGACCGAGTCGCTCTCACGCGATGATGAGGAGCCTCGCACCCACCGGGTCCTGCGTCTCGCCACGGTCGCCTCGGCGACCTGGTTCGTCGTCACCGGCTTGCTGGTCATCAACGAGATCATCCCCGAGCACGGGCACCCCGCCGTGTTCTTCGCGCCTCTGCTCACCACGATGGCGCTGGGAGCGGTGAGCAACGCGCTCGACGTCCAGTTCATTCCCGCCGGGATCCGCGACTGGTGGCAGACGGGGATCCGTGATCGCCTCTGGAACAGCCGAGCCGGGGAATGGCTGGCGCGGCGGCTTGGCGCTCCGGATCGGTCGCGCGCGGTGGGCGGCGGGGTGTTTCGCGCGACCGAAGCCGCCCTCGGCGTCGCCGCGTCCGAGCTCTTTGCCGCGCTACCGAGCGCGTACCGCGAGCAGCTCGCCGAGCTGCCAGCGACGGTCGCGGCGCTCGAGGCTCGGGCAGCTGACGCGCGCGCCGAGATCGACGTGCTCGCGGCGCTCGCCCCCTCTGGCTCCGTCGACGCCGATGTGCTCGAGACGCGGCGCAGTGCGGCCTCGGCGCACCTGGCCGAGAGCGTCGCGGCGCTCGAGGGAATTCGTCTCGATCTGTTGCGCCTGCACGCCGGCGCGGGCGACCTCGCGCCGCTCACCACGTTGATGGACGCCGCTCGGCTCCTTGGCGAAGACGTCAGCCGGCTCGCCGACGCGAGGCGCGCGGCGGATGCGGCTGCATCTCCGCGGCTCGCCGGCGCGCGTCGCGTCGCGACCCCGGCCTGACCGCCCACTCTTCCCGGCGCTGGGAAGAGACGCAGTGGATCACGACTGTGTCCGGCATAGCAACGCCAAGGCGGTGTGGTTCGAGGCATGGTGCGAAGCCAGGCGCCTGGCCTTCGCCGGTAGGCATCGGTCGCCTGTGTCGTCAGGCCCCATCCATCGTGGCGCGCCGATCAGCCAGGCGGATCGCTCGGATTCGGCCTCTCGCGCCTCCGCTCCGGTGGGCTCGCCAACTGATCTCCCGCCACGTTTCGAGCGCCGTCCCGGTATGCTACGAGACCGGCGCGAATC
>JBBQYZ010000387.1:0-4283 GCA_038208205.1 Gemmatimonadales bacterium
GTCGGCACGGCCATCCGCGTCCCCGGCCTTGCGTATCCCGACCTCCTGATCGAAGTCGACGCCATCGCCTACGCGCCCGAGGAGGTCGGCCGCTGATCCCGGAGTGACGTCGTGAACGCGCCGCACACCGCTGACAGGACGACGAATGCAACAGCGAGGACCAGCCATGGAAGCAAGTAGCGCCAGCCGGCCCGAGCGCGCACCGACGGGTGGAGCGCACCTCTTGGACCGCCGACTCCAGGTGGTAGATCTCAGTCGTGAGATCTACCAGGGCATGCCGATCTGGCACGCCCACCAGCGCCCGTTCATCATCGAAAACCACCGCCGCGAAGACGCACGCCGGCTGTTCGGTACCGCGCCGTTCCTGGCGCGCAACCTGCTCATCAGCGAGCACACCGGCACGCATGCCGACGCCATCTACGAGTACGACCCGGACGGTCCACCGCTGGACGAGACGCCGCTCGCGTACTACTACGGTGACGCCTGCTGCATCGACGTGTCGAGCACTCGCTATCCGGATCTCTTGACCCCGGCGGTGCTCGAGGCGGCGAATCAGGCGGCAGGCTCCATCGTCCGCGAAGGCGACATCGTGCTCCTGCACACCGGGCACGGCGCGCGCACGTATCCACGCGATGACTATCTGCGCGATTACACCGGTCTGAACCGGGCCGGCGCGCTTTGGCTTGCTGACCGTGGAGTCGTCAACATCGGCGTGGACGCGGTCTCCATCGACCATGCCGACGACGGCGAACTCGAGGCGCACGTCGTGTGCCGCGAACGCCAGATCGTCAACACCGAGAGCCTGTGCAATCTCGAGCAGCTCGTCGGGAGGAGGTTCACCTACTTCGGGTTGCCGCTGAACATCGACGGTGGAACGGGATCGCCGATTCGCGCGGTCGCGATCCTCAACGCGTGATCACCACAAGCTGCCGAGCGTCGCGTCGAAGCGGTGCGTCTCCAGAGGGCAACAGCAAGACCTCAGCCGAAGACGCGATCTACGCCGCTCGTGTCCCTGATCCTCCCGCAGTGTTCCGCGGACCCCGGGCTCCCGAACGGCGCATGGGGCGAAGATGCCGGCACGGCGTGCAGTACCGAGTTCCTGGAACGATGAGGTCGGGATGAGCGATATCGACGTGGTGGATGACGGGACGCTGAACGCGCTGGTGAGCGGGATCGAGGACGCCTGGAACGCGCACGACATGAGCAGGTTCGCCGCCCGTTTCGCTCCCGATGCCGAGTTCGTCAACGTCGCCGGTTGGTGGTGGAGAGGGCGGGAGGAGATCGAACGGAACCACGCGGTCCTGCACCAGACGATCTTCCGGGATAGCACCATGCGCCTGGAACTCGCGTCGGTCAACCAGGTCAAGCCTGGCCTGTGCGTCGCGCATGTCAGGTGGCGGATGGTCGGCCATGGGGCCGGCGGGGCGAAACAGACAACGGAGCCTCGAGCCGGGATCTGGTCGTGGGTCGTCCGAGGGCGGCAGGGAACGATCGAAATCGTGTCCGCGCACAACACTGACACCCTTGGCATGCCGGCGACCCATCCCCTGGCGCGCTAAGCCACGCGTCGGCGGCTGGCGATAAGGGGTCTCCGGTCGGCATTGCCGCAAGATGATTGTGGACGGGGCGGAGCGATGCCGAACGGCGCCAGTTCCCGGGGCTTGCCACGAAGGCGCGGCACGGCTTGACATCGCGTCGCCTTGTGGAAACGGTTCGCCGGATGCGTGACGGTCGAGGAAGCGGTGCGAGCGGCCGCGCGTCTCGTGGTTGGGATGGTGCGCGGTGCTAACGCCTTGGCGAACCCGACCGAAACGCGGCCGCCGCCGAGCGAGAATCCTCCGCCGACGAACACCGCGGGGACGGAACGGTTCAAAGTGACTGCCCAGCCGCCACGCACACGCTGATGGATCGTATGGCCCAGCCCGGACCTGGCAGCGAAGCAGACCGGCGCGTTCATCGACCGGCGGAAACGCCTGAGCGGCGACGGCAGCGACCCCGAACCAGCCCGGGTGACGTTCCACCGGTAGCCACGCCGCTGCCTGCGCCGAGCGTTATTGAAGCCCTTCAGGTCACCACCGTGCTTCACGTGGCGAATCGGGGCGCGGCACGGCTCCAGCGCGGCGCGGCCTGAGGCGCGGTCAGCGGGCCGCACGCACCTCGGTGGCTGCGGTTACCGAACCTGTCACGCGGTGTAGCGTTTCAAGGAGCTCCCGCATGTCGGTTTGGCCGAGCGTGGTGGCTGCGACGACATGTGGCGCGATCATTGCGGCGCGGGCACGCAGGGCGCGGCCCTGATCGGTCAGGTCGACGTCGACGGCTCGTTCGTCGTCGGTGCGCCGGCGACGCACGAGTAGTCCGGCGGCCTCCATGCGCTTGAGCAGTGGAGACAAGGTTCCGTAGTCGAGCTGCAGAGCGCGGCCGAGGTTCTTGACCGTCAGGCCTTCGCCGTCTCCAAGCGCGAGCAGCACGAGGTACTGCGGGTACGTCAGCCGGAGGTCGTCGAGCAGCAGCCGGTACAGGTTCGTCATGGCCCGCGAGGCGGTGTAGAGGGCGAAGCAGAGCTGCCCATCGAGACCGACCGCGGGGGAGCCCGTAGGCGCTCCCGCGTCCGTCGGCGCCTCCTCGGAACGATCGCTGGCGATCATCCTGCCGATGGTAGCGCGTCTCGCTTTTTGATCGTGCACAATGCAATCGTGCGATTGGCACATCATCGGAGAGGACGGACGAGCATGCCCCGAGCGAACGTCGCAAGCGAAAACGGCGCCCCGGTCGAGCTGTACTACGAGGATCACGGCACCGGAGCCCCCGTCGTGTTGATCCACGGCTGGCCGCTCAGCGGCCGCTCGTGGGAGGCGCAGGTGCCGGCCCTGATCGAGGCGGGCCATCGCGTCATCACCTACGATCGCCGCGGCTTCGGCGCTTCCACGCAGCCCTGGGGCGGCTACGACTACGACACCTTCGCCGCCGACCTCGACGCGCTCCTGCGCCACCTCGACCTGGACGGCGTGACGCTGGTCGGCTTTTCGATGGGTGGCGGCGAGGTCGTCCGCTACATCGGCCGCTACGGCACCGCGCGCATCGCCAGGGCCGTGCTCGCAGCCGCCGTTCCGCCCTACCTCTACAAGTCAGACGACAACCCCGACGGCGGCCTCGACGACGCCACCATCGCCAGCTTCGAGGCCGGCGTGCAAGGCGATCGCATCGGCTTCCTCGACGAGTTCACGAAGGGCTTCTTCGCCGCCGGCGAGAAGACCGACCTGGTCTCCGAGCCATTCCGGGTCTACAACCGCGACATCGCCGCGTTCGCGTCGCCGAAGGGCACGCTGGACTGCATCGCCGCGTTCGGACGCACCGACTTCCGCGGCGACGTCGCCGCCATTGACGTGCCGACGCTGATCATCCACGGCGACTCCGACGCGATCGTCCCATTCCAGGTCAGCGGCAAGCGTTCGCACGAAGCGATCGCCGGTAGCGAACTCGCCCTCATCGCCGGCGGGCCGCACGGCGTCAACGCCACCCACCCCGCCCAGTTCAACCGCGCACTCCTGGACTTCCTCGCGCGCTAAACATGACGCCGGAGCCGTGCGAGTGTCGGTGGTCACGACTTCGGCGTAACGGTCTCGCGCCACTTCTCGTCGACACTCCGAAACCTGGCAACGAGGCCGGGACGACAAGGAACCCTGGGCGGATGCCACATCGACGTTCGATCGGACCGCCGGGTCGGATGATATCCGGGCGTGGGCGAAACGACCCACCTCCAGGCATTTCCGCGTCAGGCCCGCGGCGGTGCGGCGCACCCTCACGGCCATCCGCCCGTAAAGTAGATTATCTGACCAGTGACGAAACTCGATCGCCCCGACGCAAGAAAGGCGATCAACTCACCAACCTCTGCTGCGGTGCCCAGACGGCCCATAGGAACGATCCCAGCGATCTGCTCTCGACGCTCGGGATCGTCAATGAACTGGGCGCGCGGGTAGTACATCTCGCTGTGCAGGTAGTTTGGAGCAACCACATTGACCTGAAGTCCGAAGCTCGCCACTTCACGAGACAACGCTAGCGCAAAGGTCGTAGCGCCGGCTCGAATTGACGTAGGAACGGCGTAGCCCGACTCTGGCCGTAACGGCCGCGCCGACGTGACGAACACAAAGCTCCCCCTGCGCCGTGCCTTCATCTCGGGCAAGAGCAACTGCGTAAGCTGCAACGGAAATACGAGCACCGACTCGAACGTCCTTCTCAAGTCTTCCACGGCGATCTCCCCGATAGGAGCACGGGTGATGGGATAG
>JBBQYZ010000388.1:0-4278 GCA_038208205.1 Gemmatimonadales bacterium
GGAAGCGGAGCGGTTGCACGAGCAGCTGCGGGACCGGTACCCGAACGGCCTGTACCACGGCAAGATGAATCCGGCGGACCGCAAGACGTCGCAGGACGCGGTCATGAACGGTGCGCTCACCACGATGATCGCAACGAACGCGTTCGGCCTCGGCATCGACAAGCGCGACCTGCGCTTCGTGCTGCACTATCATTTTCCCGGCTCGGTCGAGGCCTACTATCAGGAGGCGGGACGCGCGGGCCGCGACGGCAAGCCCGCCGTCTGCACGATCCTCTACCGCGTCGAGGACTCGCGCGTACAGTCGTACTTCCTTGGCGGCAAGTACCCGAACGTGGAGGAGGCTGCGAAGGTCGCGATCCTGCTCGAGCTGTACCCAGTCACCGAGCGGGTGCAGCTCGACACCCTCGCCGACCGCGCCGGCGTGGCCCGTCGAAAGGCGCGCATCGTCCTCGTGCTGCTGAAGCGCCACGGGCTGGTTCGCGAGCACCGGGGCGGCGGCTGGGAGCGGCTGCAGAGTCGTCTGACCGCGGTCGACCTGAGCGCGGACCTCACCGACTACGAGGAACGTCGTGTCCAGGACCGGGCCAAGCTGCGGCTGATGGTGGCGTACTGCCAGACAGCGCGCTGCCGCACCCGGTTCATTCTCGAATACTTCGGCGAGCCCGTGAAGGAGGCGTGGACGTGCGGGAACTGCGACGCGTGCGACGCGCAGGCGACGTACGCGGAGCGCGGCCGACGCGCGGCAGCGGCGCTGGCGTAGCGGTCACCGATCGCCGCTGGTGCCGAGTAGTTCCTCGAGCTCGCGCATCAGCGCGGCCTGCTCGGCCGGGAGCTCCAGTACGCGCAGCGACAAGCGCTCGGCCAGGTCGCTCGCGTCACGGCGGGTGCGACGCGAGCGGAAGAGCAGAACTTTCGCGCCGGTCATGAGCGCGGGGCCGGCGAAGCTGTCGGAGCACGCCTCCTCGTGATCACAGTCCACGAGCGCGATGCGCGGGCGCACTCGCCGGAGCGCATCGCGCGCCGGCTCTCCCGCTCTCGGGAAGTGGGGCCTGGAGCCGGCCAGTTCCACGACGGCGCCCAGTAGCGCGGCCGCCAGCGGGTCCGCGGAAAAGATCAGAACGGCGTCGGCGCTCACGTCGTCGATTGCGCTCCAGGCATCGCCTTCGGGGGTGGAGAATCGAGTCAACCCGAGCAAGAGGGAGACCGTCCGCCGCGTGGTATGCCAAACCGCGGGCTCTTGACGTGCGGGCGCGGCGGGTAAACATTCGTCGCTGCTGGCCAGCCACAAGTTGCCGCCGGCCGTACAGCCCGCCGCGCCTCTCCGGTCTTCCCTCCCCGCCGCCCGCCGCATGATGATGGCGCACGACTCGAGCAGCACCCCGCCGAGTCGCCTCGACGAGCCCACCATCGCCGCCGTGCGCGACGCGCTGCGCGGCTACCTCGCGGACACGTCGAACCCCGCAACGCTTCAGCGCGCGCTCCTCGGCATGTCGTCCGAGGCGCGGGACAGGGCGATGCTGCCGGAGCATCTGCTCGTCGTGCTCAAGGAGCTGTGGAGCGGACTACCGGAAGTCCGCGCGATGCACGACTCCAGCGAGCAGGTCCGCCTCCTGCAGCGTGTCGTCACGATGTGCATCAAGGAGTACTACGGCGCCTGATCGGGCGCACGGGTGGTCGGAGCTGGTGGTGGGTTAGCGATCACGCACCACCACCACGCAACACCCGGAGCTCGCTCACCCCAGCGTCGCCTCGAGATCCATCTGCACGTTCCCCTTGAGCGCGCCCGAAACCGGGCAGCCCTCCTTGGTTGCCGCGGCGATCGCCTGGAACTTCGCGTCGTCGATGTTCGGCACCTGGGCCATGACCGTGAGCTGCATGCGGGTGATCTTGAACCCCGCGCCCTGCTTCTCGATGGTGCACGCCGCCTGTGTCTCCACCTGCGTGGGAACGAAGCCGGCCTGCTCGAGCCCCACGCTCAGCGCCATGCTGTAGCACGCCGCGTGCGCTGCGGCGAGCAGCTCCTCCGGGTTCGAGCCCGCCCCGTTCTCGAAGCGCGACGAGAAGTTGTACTGTCCGCTCAGCCCCGTCTGCCCCTTGAAGGTGCCATTGCCCTTCTGCAGACCACCCTGCCATACCGCGCTCGCCTTTCTCGTCGGCATCGTTCCATTCCTCGGTGCTGTCCACGTGATGAGTGCGCGGAGGAGGGCGCTTGACGCCCCGTCCTCCGCGCGGTTTATCTCCTGCCATGACGGAATCGGCCGCGGTCACGCCGCTCCCGCCGAGCGTGGCGCGAGTGCTGAGCACGTTCCGCGCCCTCGGGCGCGAGGAGAAGATGCAGGCGCTGCTCCATTACTCGAAGAAGCTCGAGCCCATTCCTGAACGGTTCGCCGCCCTCGATCGTTCCGACTTCACCGTACCGGAATGTCAGACGCGCGTGGACCTCTTCCCCGAGTTGTGCGATGGTCGGCTCTCCTTCTACGCCGACATCAATGCGCGCCAGTCGCCGACGATCGCCGCCTTTCTCGCCATCCTGTTCTCCGCGATCAATGGTCAACCGCCCCAGACCGCGCTCGCCATCCCCGGTGATTTCGTGAGACAGATGATGGAAGGGATCGGCCTCGCCGGTCGCGAAGCCGGCCTCGAGGCCATGCTCGCGCGCGTGAAGCGTCACGCGCAGCACGCCGTCGAGGGTTGACGAATACCCCCGCCTCTCCCGCCATGTCGATCGCCGCACCGTGCCGCGAAGCACTGCGCGTATTCCCGGCGCTACTTTCCATGCTTCCAGTACGGTGAAGCGAGCGAGTCTCGACCGACGCGCCGACCACCGCCGTGCCTGACCTCAGACCCGACCCACCACTCATGACCATCACGATCAAAGTGCGCGAGACCGGCGCCTACCTCGTCGAGTTCGGCGACACGCCGATCAACCTCGTGGACCACGACGGCAAGCCGATCCCGCTCCCCGAAGGCAAGACCAACATCGCCCTCTGCCGCTGCGGCGCGTCCACCCGGAAGCCCTTCTGCGACGGCACGCACAGCAAGCTGGGCTTCCTCGCCGCCGAGGCGGCGCAGCGAAAGGCCGACGCCGCTCCGTCCGAGACGCCGCCGCGCTGAGCGCAGCGGCGCCTCGCGGGCACGACCTCGTGCAACGGCTCCTCAGCGCCTGGGCGTGGGTCACGGCAATCGCCGTCGTGCTCGTGGGCTTCCTGTACGTGGCTGCCGTCTGGGCCGTGACCGCCCCCTTCGATCGCGGTCGCTACCACGCCGGCCGCGCCTTCCGCCAGCTCGCCGTCGCCTGTGTCAAGCTCAACCCGCTCTGGAGGTTCGAGACCGGTGGGGACGCGCCACCCGACCCGCGTCATCCGTACGTCGCGGTCTCCAACCATGAATCGTACGCCGACATCTTCCTCATCAGCCACTTCCCCTGGGAGATGAAGTGGCTGTCGAAGGACACCATCTTCCGCATCCCGGTCATGGGCTGGATGATGCGCATGGCGCGCGACATCCCGATCAAGCGCGGCAAGCGCGAGAGCGTCGTGAGCGCCATGCAGGGGTGCCGCGACCGGCTCGGCAAGAAGGTGAGCGTGATGATCTTCCCCGAGGGCACACGCTCCATGACGGATGACCTGCTTCCGTTCAAGGACGGCGCCTTCAAGCTGGCGATCGAGGCGGGGGTGCCGATCCTCCCGATCGCGGTGGCGGGGACGCGCCACTGCATGGCCAAGCACAGCTTCGCCTTCCGCCGCGCGCGCGCGAAGGCGCGCGTGCTCGCCCCGATCCCCACGGCGGGCATGACGAATGCCGACGTCGCCAGCCTGCGCGACCGCACGCGCGAGCTGATCGATCGCGAGCGGCACGTGCTCCAGCGCGAGCTGGCGGGGATGCCGGCCGGCGAGCCGGCGGGCGAGCCGGCGGGCGAGCCGGCGGGCGAGCCGGTCGGCGACCGGGTGCGCGCCGGATGAGCGAGGCCGGGCGCGCCCCGCGCTCGGACGAAGAGCTCGAAGCGGCGCTGTCCCGGCCCGGCCCGGCTCTCGCCGCCGTCCTCGCGAGCGTCCCCGGCGATCTCATGGTGCTGGGCGCCGGAGGCAAGATGGGCCCATCGCTCACGCGCCTCGCGCGACGCGCCGATCCCGCCCGCCACATCATCGCCGTGTCTCGCTGGTCGAGCGCCGCCGCGGCCGAGACGCTCCAGCGCGACGGCATCACGACACTCACGGCCGACCTGCGCGATCCGCGCGCTCTTGCCGCCCTGCCCACCGCCCCGAACATCGTGTTCAT
>JBBQYZ010000389.1:0-4274 GCA_038208205.1 Gemmatimonadales bacterium
CCTCACCGCCGACATGCTGGAGTACGCCGCGCACGACACGCGTTTCCTGCTCGAGCTCAAGGACAAGATGTCGGTTGAGCTGGAGCGGATGGGGCGCCTGCAATGGGCGCGGGAGGAGTTCGCCCTCCTGGAAGGAACGCGCTGGGGCGACGACGACCCGGCGATGTCGTTCCTCAAGCTGAAGGGCGCGCGCGACCTCACGCGCCGCGAGCTCGCCGTGCTGCGGGAGCTCGTGCCATGGCGCGAGGGCATCGCGCGGCAGCTCGATCGTGCGACCTTTCGGGTCCTCGGCAACGAGCAGCTGCTCGACATCGCACGCACTCAGCCGGCCGCGCGCGGTGCGCTCGCAAAGATCAAGGGGATGCCGCGCGGTGTGCTGGAGCAGCGCGGCGGCGATCTGCTCGACGCGGTCGCCCGCGCACTCGCGGTGCCGGAGGCGGAGCTGCCTCGCTTTCCCAAGGCGCCACGGTGGGATCGCGACCCCGACATCGACGCTCGGGTGAGCGCGCTCAAGACGGCGCGCGACGAGGCAGCCAAGCGGCTCTCGCTCGACCCCGGCGTGCTGTGCGCCCGTGACCGGATGGAGGCGGTGGCGCGCCGCAACCCGGCGAACGTCGACGAAGTACGCGAGGTGTCGGAGCTCCGGCGGTGGCAGGCGGGGGCGCTCGCGGAGGCGTTCGTGACGGCGCTGGCGCCGCATCGAAAGGGAACGTCGCCCTCAGGCTCCCCACCGCGCGCGCCGAAGGCAGCACGACCCGCCGGCGAAGAGGCGTCGCCCTACAGCGACTGAGGTCTACAGTCCCATGTAGGCGCGGACTCGCGGCTCGATCCGGTCCGGCGTCCAGAAGGGGCTCCAGATCAGGTTCACCGTCACCTTGCCCACGCCCGGCAACGCCTTCAGCATGCGCTCGGCGTCGCCCATGATCTCAGGTCCGCTCGGGCAACCGGGCGAGGTGAGGGACATGTCCACCTCTACGTCGTTGTCCACGACGCGGACGTCGTAGACGAGGCCCAGGTCCACGATGTTCAGGTTGAGGTCGGGATCCTTGACCTTTCGGAGCGCGAGCTTCGCCTGTTCGAGGCTCACCTCCGAGAAGGCGGCTGGACTCCCTGGCGTCACGGGCGGAGCGACGGTGTCGATCGGGTCGGTGGACATGCTGAGACTCCATGCGGGACAACATGGAGTATCATCGGTCGCCGCGGCCCTCGCAACGACGAACGTCCGCCGATGGGCGGGCGTTCGTCGACGGCATGGATGACCTGCCGCCTAACGGCGAGAGCGCTTCGTCTTGGCCGAGCTCTTTCTGACGCTCGCTTTGGCCGCCTTGGATGCCTTCGATTTGGCGGCGGTGCGCTTGGCCTTCGCGGCGCGGGCGCGGGCGGCGCGCGACGCCTTCACGCGTGTCGACCGAGACACGTGCTCGGGCTTGTTCCACCCGACGGCGCGGTCGGCGCGGAAGGCGCCCGGCATGCTGAGCAGCCCGTCGGGTGAGTCGGTCACCGCGAGGGCGGCGGCGTCGGCCAGATCAGCGCGCACGTCGCTGATCACCTTGGCCGGCCGACGCGCGGTGGCGGCATGCACGCGGTTGGTGAGCAGCACCACGAACATCTCGCGCTCGGGATCGATCCAGAGCGACGTGCCCGTGTAGCCGGTATGGCCGTAGGCGTGCGCGCTCATGTGCTTGCCGCACCCGTACTCGCCGGCGCAGGTGTCCCAGCCCAGCGCACGCGTGCCGGCCGCGCGTCGGGTGAAGAGCTGTACCGTGCTGTCCGAGACGATGCGCGTGCCGTTGTAGATGCCGCCGTTGAGCAGCATCTGCGCGAAGATGGCGAGATCGCTGGCCGTGCTGAACAACCCCGCATGACCGGCGACGCCGCCGAGCGCATACGCGTTCTCGTCGTGCACCTCCCCGCGCAGCGGATAGCCGCGAGGCGGGGTGATCTCGGTCGGCGCGATGCGGCCGCGAAGCGTGGCGTCGGGGCGGAAGTGCGTATCGGTCATCCCGAGCGGGGTGAAGACGCGCGATCCCAAGAACTCGTCGAGGCGCTGTCCGCTCACCGCCTCGATCACGAAGCCGAGCATGTCGGCGCCGAGGTCGGAATATTCGTAGGTCTGGCCCGGCGGCGCGACGAGGTTCGTTGCGATCACCGCGGCGCGCGCCTCGTCCGGGGTATGGGCGATGCGCCAGAGGTCGCGACCCGCCGGAAGGCCCGAGCGATGCTCGAGCAGCTGGCGGAGAGTCACGGATTCCTTGCCGCCGCCCGTGAACTCGGGCACATACTTCACCGCTGCGTCGTCGAGGTGAATCTTGCCCTCGTCGAACAGGATCATCACGGCTGTCGTCGTGCCGACGACCTTGGTGAGCGACGCGAGATCGTAGATGGTCTTCCCGGCGATCACGCTGCTCGCATCAGTCGTCCAGCCCAGGTGTCCGAACCCTTTCTGCCAAACCGCCGCGCCCTTGCGGCCGACGACCACTGAGGCGCCGGGATAGCCTCCCGCCCGAATGCCACGCTCCACCACACGGTCGATCGTGGCGAGGCGCGACGCGGACATCCCGACGGCACTGGGGGCCTTGGCGGGCAGGCCATCGCCCTCCCCGGTAACTGGGGGGAGGGGATGAAACAGGCTCGCGGCGGCGAACAGCAGGTTCAGCAACGGAAGAGTCCGGAAAAGGGGCCTGACAGCGCGAGCTCTGTACTGCCGTGTACGCTAGGCAGGATGCGTGCGCGCGCGATTTTTCGACAGGGGCGGAGGCGAGAGAACGGCAGCGTTCGGTTCTTTTCGCTTACCGTGATGTACGGCACAATGTTCCGGTGTCACGGCTGGCGCCCATAATGGCGGCTGTACATTCGACGAGCAAGAGTATGTGGCGTCACGAGATAGGATGGGTCCGCTAACGAAGAGCGGAAGGTCAGTTGGCCGGTGGGGCCGGACGAACCGACGGACGAGCCAGGGACCTCCAGCACCCCTCTCTGAAGCCAAGGCATCTTCACCGCCGTACGGCCGGCAACCCTTTCCCGCCAGGCCGTGACCAATTCGCTGGACGTCATGGATAATGAACAGCTCACCGTGCAACGGGCCGTCAGCGGCGATCAGGCGGCGATGCGGGCGCTGTGGACGCGCCACGCACCGCACATCGATGTCGTAGTTCGACGGTTGGTGGGCAACGACCCCGACTTGGCGGCCGACGTCGCGCAGGAGGTCTGGATCCAGATCTTCCGCGCGTTGCCGAACTTTCGCGGGGAGGCACAGTTCGGAACCTGGGCGCACCGGATCGCCGTGAACCGCACGCTGAACGCGCTTCGCCGCACCCGCCGCACCTCGGCCATCGAGACCGAGGTGGAGGACGACACCGCTTCCGTGGAGCCCGAGGCCGAGCGCGCCCTGCTCGCCGCGACGATCGACGAGGCGGCGAACAAGCTCTCGCCGGGTGCGCGGACGGTGTTCCTGCTGCACGACGTCGAGGGTTACACGCATGAGGAGATCGCCGTCGAGCTGGGGATCACGGCCGGCGGATCCAAGTCGCAACTGTTCAAGGCACGCGCCAAGTTGCGCATACTGCTCGCTCACCTCGTCGACGCGCCTGCGCGGGCGACGGCCCGTACCACGACCGTAGAACATGCCGCACCTCTCTACTGACCGCCTCGCCGCCCTTGGCGACGAGCTGCCGACGCCGGCAGAAGCGGGCCACCTCGCAGCGTGCGAACCGTGTGCCCGCGAGCACGCGGCGTACGCCGCGCTCGTGTCGATGGCGCATTCGGCGCGCACGTCGATCGGGACGCCGCTGACGCGGTGGGACGCGATCGCCGCCGCGATGGCAGCCGATGCGCCGCCCGCGGCGGCGCGGCTCACCCTCGCCGCCCCGCACCGCCGCACTCCTCGCTGGCCGATGCAGATCGCCGCCGGCTTGCTGCTGCTGGCCGGCGGCGCGATGCTCGGCCGCGTCAGCGCCGGTGCCGGGCTGCTCCCTGCCGAGGCGACGGTCGCGGGGGCGACCGGACCCGCGCGCGTGCAGGCGGCGGTCGCTCGCGCGATGGCGGATTCGCTCGCCTTCTCGTCGGTGGACGCCGCGCGCACCGCACAGCACGAGTCCGAGCGGCGCTACCAGCAGGCGGTGGCGTACCTCGCGCAGTTCGACAGCTCGGCCGCGGCGGGCGACCCGGTGGCCTACCGCTCCCGTCTCGCCGCCCTCGACCGGGTGATCTCCACCACGCGCGACGCGCTGCGTGAGGCGCCAGCCGATCCGGTGATCAACGGGTACTACCTCACG
>JBBQYZ010000390.1:0-4269 GCA_038208205.1 Gemmatimonadales bacterium
ACGCCGAGGCGTCGCAGAAGTCCAGGGTCGCTCGGCCCTAGTCGATCCGGCTGTCCCCGTCCGCCTGGACGGGGTGCCTCCGGGCACGCCTCCTGCCTCGGTGGGCGGGGTCGAACGACTCCGCCGTTTCCTCCTCCGAGACCGATCAATGGCCGACCGCACAACAGACAAGAACCGCGACGAGCAGGCGCCGACCGAGAAGAAGCTCGACGACCTGTACAAGCTCATCGACGGTATGGACACCGCGATGTTCACCACCCGCCGCGCCGACGGTTTCCTCGTCTCGCGGCCTATGGCGACCCAGGAGCGGGTCACCGGCACCGACCTCTGGTTCGTGACCGACGTCTCCAGCCACAAGCTCGACGAGCTGGCGACCGACCCGCATGTCAACCTCGGCTACTACAACATGAAGTCGCGCGAGTGGGTCTCCGTCTCGGGCACCGCGCAGGTGACGCAGGATCGCAACCTGATCACGGAGCTCTACAAGCCCGACTGGAAGGCCTGGTTCGGCGACCTTGGCGGCGAGCGTGACGGCAGCGCCGACGATCCGCGCCTCGCGCTCATCCTCGTCGAGGCGCATTCGGTGGAGTACCTCATCACCACGAAACCGCGCCCCGTCGTCCTGTTCGAGGTCGCGAAGGCGATGATCACCGGCTCCCCGCCGAAGACCGGCGAGCAGCGTACCCTCACCGACCGCGAGCTCCGCACCGAGGCGGCGCGGGAAGCGCGCTGACCGATCCGGCGGCGATCGTCGCCTTCCAGGGCGAGACGGGCGCGTTCAGCGAGGCGGCTGCGAGCGAGCTCGTGCCGCCGCCGCTCGTCCTGCTCCCCCTGCGCACCTTCGACGACGTCGCGCGTGCCGTCGTCAACGGCGAGGCCGACTTCGGGGTGCTGCCCGTGTCGAACCGGATCGCCGGCCCGGTGCACGAGGCGCTCGATGCGCTGGATCGGTACGCGTCGCTCGAGCCGGTGCGCGAGCACTCGCTCCCGGTGCATCTCGCCCTCCTCGGCCTCCACGATTCCTCGGAGGGCAAGATCTTCGAGGTGTTGAGCCACAGGGTCGCGCTGCGTCAGTGCACGCGATGGCTCGCCGAGCATCCGCGCGTGCGCGCCGTCGAGGCGCCCGACACCGCCGGCGCGGCGCGCCTGGTCGCACTGCGGCGCGACCGCCACGTCGCCGCGATCGCCGCGCCCTGGGCGGCGGAGCACTACGACCTCACCGTGCTCCGTGAGCACCTCGAGGACGACCCGCTCAACGAAACGCGATTCGTGCTCGTGCGGCGGCGCGCTGCTCAGGTGAGTGGGTAGCAGCCCGGCAGCCTCCGGCGTCGTGCCTCGATACGGCGTCGAAGGGCGCTACCTCTACTCGCCATCTCCTGTGTCACAGCCGGCCTGCTCGCCGCCTGCAACGATCTAGCGACCGAGCCGACGGCAGGGCAGCAACTCGAGGGCTTCCCACGATCCAAGTTTTTCGGTTCTTCGGGATTTCCGGGCGGGCACTGAAAACGGAATGGGAGGAACAAGCGGAAGCTGCTGGAACGAGCGGATGACTCCATGTGCGGCACGGCCCCGGCGCTCGAGACTGGCCCCGCAGCCTCCAAGCTGCTGAGGTGTTGGGGGCTGCGGGGCCAGCGGCGGTGCGCAGAGTCCCGCTCCGTCGCGGAGCCGTCCGCCCGTTCCCGTTCGTTCCGCTCCTTTTCCCCATTCCGTTGCCGAGCTCCCTCACCCCGGAATTCCCTGAAGAACCGTATTTTCAGTCGAGCGGTCCATTCGTTGTCGCATTGGATGATCGGTGGGAACCCGCCGACGCGCTCACCCGCATCGCTCAGCAAGCGCGCGACGTCCGCGCCACTGAACGACTTCGCCACCTCAAGGGCGACGCATTCACGCGAGAACACGTCAACGAGCGTGAAGACGCGCACGTGCTGCCCGGTCGCCAGCACGTCGTGCATGAAATCCATCGCCCACCGCTCGTTGGGTCCACCGACCGCGGCACGCGGCACGCGCACCGTCGAAGCTCGCCGCCGCCGACGCCGTGGCTTGAGCTGCAACTGCTCCTCGAGATACAAGCGCCGGACTTTCTTGAGGTTGATCACGAGCCCATCGCGCCGCAGCATCGTGTGCAAGCGCCGCACGCCGAACGCAGGCCGATCTTTCGCCAACTCATGCAAGCGTCGCCGCACCGGGGCGTCATCCGGCTTCACGGACCGATAGCGGATCATCGCGCGGTGAATGGCGAACCCACGGCAGGCGCGTCGCTCGCTCACCTGGTAGGCCTGCTGCGCCCAAGCGAGCACCGCGCGCCGCTGACTTGGGCTCACCATTTTTTTCCGAGCGCCTCGCGCAGCATCGTCTTGTCGAGCGTCAGATCCGCCACAACGCCCTTCAGGCGACGGTTCTCGTCCCGCAGCTGCTTCAACTCCCGGAGCTCACTGACGTCGAGCCCGGTATACTGCTTCTTCCAGCGGTAGAACGTCGTCTCCGTCACGCCGAGCTTCCGGCAGATGTCGACGACCGTGGTCCCGCTCTCCGCTTGCCGAAGTGCTTGGAGAATCTGCTCCGGCGTGAACTTGCTTTTCCGCATCCCTGGCCTCCTCTCGTCCCCGAGAGTCTGGCCTCGAGCCGCTACGCTGTCAAAACGGGACCCCGCCCGGACTCAGATCCGGGGACCCAGGCCCTTGACGGACACGAAGTACGCGTGGCTTCGGAACCCGACGTCCTTCAGCCGCATCGCGTGGCGTCGGTTCGCGGCGTTGCGGGACAGCACGCTCAAGTCGGCGCGGGCGTGGGCGATCAAGGAGAGTCTGCGGCGGCTCTGGGACTATACGTATCTCGGCGCGGCCCGCACGTTCTTCAAACGGTGGTACGGCTGGGCCACCCGGTCTCGGCTCGCGCCAGTGATCAAGGTGGCGCGCATGATCAAGGCGCACCTCGAGAACATCCTGACCTATCTGACGCACCGCATCACCAACGCGGTCACGTAGGGCCTCAACGCGAAGACTCAGTGGATCAAGTTCGCCGCTCGGGGCGATCGGAATCGCGATGTCTTCAAAATGGCGATCTACTTCCACCGCGGTGGCCTTGACCTGGACCCGCGCCTCTCCTAATCACGACCCACAGGAAACCCTGAAGAGCCCAGTTATTAATAGCAGGCTGACGACTGCAGTACTGGGGTGTGGGATGTCGCATTCGGATGTGTACGTGATAGTCACAGATCGTGGTGCGCTGGCAGCGGCGAGGGCCGGGGGAAGTTCACACGGTTGCAACTCAAGGGATTCATCCTCGATGAAGATGGAATCATCACGTACGATCTGAAAGACTTGGATGGAGGACCGTCTCCAGGCGTGCCTCGCGTCCGCGGTGCGCCCCGCCTTCGCTGTTCCTACTGATGCCTCCGACACGCAACCCCGAGAGTGCGAGATGAAGTTGCCCATCCACACAATGCGTATCGCGACGCGCTGTCTGCTCGCGGGACTGCTCGTGTTTTGCGCGCCGCGCGTGGCCGCGCAGCAGGTTTGCCTCACGCCCACCCCCGAGGCGCGTTCCCTTGTTACCGCGTTTTTGCAGAGTCCGTCCGAGCAGTCGTGGCGAAACGCGCACGGCATTTCGGCCTTGTCTGCCGATGACATGCAGCCGCTCACTGACGCTAACGACGCGGCCCTCTGCCAGCGCCTCGACTCCGCGCGCACACGTGTCCAAGCGTACTACCTGTCCACTGGGCACCTCATCATTGGGTCCGCCCCCCGTCGCCTACTCGTTCGGCCTGGGGTGATTCGAAGGGAAGGGCCGGCCATCACCATCTTTGTCTACGACAGCGCCGGAACATGGATCTACTCCCCCGGTTACGGGCGAGCGCTCGCGCCCACCAGTCTGCATGCCTCGGGCATCACGCCTGACCGCATCGTCCTCGAGTGGTCGGCCGCCTCCTCGACGACGAGCTATCAGTTGCAGCGCACGCTCCCCAACGGAACGTTCGCGGCCGTCGGAGATCCGCTCGCGACGAACGCCACCTCGGCCACCGACACCACGATAGTGAGCGGCGCCACCTACCTCTATCGCCTCGCCGGGCCCGATGGCGTCGGCGGCACTGCGTACTCCAACGTCACCACCGTGACGGTCGCCGAACCGGGCACGGTCGCGCGGACGACTTCCGGACTCCTCTACCGCGACACGTTCGATCGTCCCGACGGCGTGCTCGGCACGGACTGGGTCAGGGAGACCGGCGGGTGGGCCATCGTGAACAACGGGCTGCAGATCACGGTGACCCCC
>JBBQYZ010000391.1:0-4263 GCA_038208205.1 Gemmatimonadales bacterium
ACGGCACACGGGATCAGCGCCTGGCGAACTTCAAGGCCGGCTTCAACAACGGGGCACAGGCCTGCCTGGCGGCTTTCCGTTAAAGCCAACAGAAACAACATTGGAAACCAGAAGCAATTTTACCGCAGAGGTCACAGAGGACGCGGAGGATGGCGAACAGTGCAGTCCTCTGCGTTCTCTGCGACCTCTGTGGTAAATTGCTGTTGAATGGTTGATTGTTCTACGACAGCTTATTCGCCGGCAACGCATTCGCTCACGTCAGAAATTCATGCAGCAACGAGTGAAAGTGATGCACGCCATTCTCCCGTAGCGCCGAGTAGCGCCCGCGGTCGTAGATGCGCGATCGGAGGTTGCGCTGGACAATCTCGCAGATCTCGATGTCCTCCTCCTGGATCTCATCGCTGAACGCGAGGAGCTTCGTCCACTGCAGGTCGGTCGCCGGATCGGCTGGTGGATCCGCCGAATACCACTCGAAGACGACCTTGCAGCGGTCGTGCGCGGTGGGGATGACGATGTTCGTCTGCATCTGCCCCATGTAGACGTTGAGCATCATGTTCGGGAACAGCCACACGTAGAGCGCCTCGGGCACATCCGTCTTCGTCGGGTCGTAGCGTCGTTCGGCGGCGTTGCCGCCGTGCATGGCGCGAAGCGGCGCATGCTGGATCGAGAAATAGCGATGCGGCTCGACCTTGTAGCTGTCGTAGTCGAGTTCCTTGTGCAGGCCTGGGTGAATCACGGGGACGTGGTAGCCCTCGAGATAGTTGTCGACGTAGATCTTCCAGTTGCACGCGATGTCCCATTCCTTGCGCATCACGTAGCGCATCGTTTCGCAGTGGAATGGAGCAACGCGCGTCGGAATGTCCTCGAGCACCTCGAGCAGCGGAGGCGCCTTGCCGTCGAGGTTCGCGAAGACCAGCGGACCCCACGTGGCAATCTGGATGGGGACGAGATGCATCTCCGCCGTGTTGAACCCCTGCACACCCTCCATCTCCGGCGCATTCAGCAGCCTTCCGTCGAGTCCGTACGTCCAGCCGTGATAGCGGCACTGGAGCGTCTTGCGTCGACCGCAACCGGATGCGACAGGTCCAGCGCGATGCAGGCAGACATTGTAGAAACCGCGGAGCTGCTCGGCATCACGGAGAATCACGATGGCATCGTTGCCGACCTGCGCCGTGATGAAGTCACCATGCGTTGCGAGCTGCTCGACCCTTCCGACGAGCTGCCAGGTGTGCGCGAAGATCCGCTCGCGCTCCAGCTCGAGGTAGACGGGATCGTTGTAGAGGCGCGCGGGGAGGGTCGCGGCACGCTCGATATTCGGGTCGAACGGAAAGACGAGGGGCATGATTCGGGGGTTGTCGACGGTCAAAGCTCGTGCGGTTCCTGCAACGTGCTGAACCCGAAATCTTTCTCGCCTTCCTGCCGCAGTTCGTGGACGCATCGCGTGGCAGTCCGGCGCTCCAGGTTGTAGTGAAGATATTTGATTTTGACGGATTTCTGTGAAACAGCTTGACGGTGTAGAATCTGGGTTGGGAGAAAGCACCGCGAGCATACTGTGGAGGTGGGACACGCTTTCGGGTCGGCGGCGCCGACGCCGGATCGAGGAGTCGTCCGAGGCGCCACGGTCGCCCACCCATCCGGCTCCGTCGCCACACACCGGTCGTCACCGAGTTGACGCCACCGCCGTTGCATCAGTACGTCACGCGAGTGATTCAGCCGTCGCGCACGCTTGACGCCCGTCTGCCGCCGCCGCTTCTTCCTCATAGGAAGGCAGACGGGTCGGCGCCTCCAAGACCTTTGCCAGTAGGGATCGACTGCCGAACATGTTCGAAGCCGGGCGCGCTTGACGCCGCCGCCGGCCGCCGAAAGACCGTCCACCCCAGCATCCGCCTCGCTCGACGTAGCAGGCCGGCTGTTCGCTCGCGCGCTCGGTGGCGCCGAGGGAGACGCCGCATTGCTGGCTGCCGCGGAGCTCCTCTGCGCCAGTATCGCGCATGGGCTCGCGCTCTGGTTCGGGGCCGCTGGCTCGCGCGCGCTTGTCAAGCGCGCCTTGGCGCGAGTGCAACCCGACCATCCCTCACTCGTGTCGGTAACTGTCGTGCTGCGCAAGGAGCCTCCCTCGGCGCCCTGCCTGACCGGACTCGCTGACAGCGCGCGCATTCACGGCGCGACGAACGTCGCTGTTGGCTTTGTCGCGCTCCTCGACGCGCTCAGCGATGCGCTGTGCCGGCTCCTTGGCACCGAGCTCGGCGTCAGGATTCTCGAGCAGACGGCGGGGGCCTCGGTCGAGACGGCGGTGCCCGTGACTGTGCCGTCACATGGTTCGGTCGCTTCCCCGACAGATACGAATGGCCATGGCGGTGTCGAGGTGTCCAGGGCTGATCTAGCACGACCGCCCGCAGATCCCGAACTTCCCACCATGGTGGATGAGCCATGACCGACCGCACGACATCCGACGCATCGTCTGCCGCTCCGTCCACGCCTGCTTCCGCCTCGCGGAGGGGAGCGCCGAATCCGCGCCGGGTGAAACATCTCCCAACCGGCGTCCCCGGGCTCGATGCGGTGCTGGGCGGAGGACTGCCGGAGTTCTCGTTCAACATGTTGGCGGGCGGGCCCGGCGCCGGCAAGACGACGCTCGCGCAGCAGTTTCTGTTCGCGAATGCGACTGTGGAGCGGCCCGCGATCTACTTCACCGTACTCGGTGAGCCCACGGTAAAGATGCTCCGGTATCAGCAGCAGTTCGCGTTCTTTCAGCCGGAGCTTGCCGGGACCGTAGTCCACTACATCAACCTGAGCGCGGAGGTGCTCTCCGGAGACCTCAGCGCCGTGCTCGCCCGTGTGACCGCCGAGATCGAGCGGCTGAGCCCGGGCTTCGTCGTCGTGGATTCGTTCCGATCCCTCCGCACGGGGATCGAAGAAGTGCTCGCGGAGGCAGCGGAATCGCGTGCCGCAACCGCGGGCCGCATGGCCCTCGAGCGGTTCGTGCAGGAGCTCGCGTTGCATCTGACCTCCTGGGAGGTCACGTCGCTGTTGATCGGCGAATACAACGAGCCGGAGCAGCGGCAGCCGCTCTTCACCATCGCCGACGGCATCATCTGGCTCACGCAGGCCATCGACCGCAACTCGGTCGTCCGGAAACTTCAGGTGGTCAAGGTGCGCGGGCAGGAACAGATGCCCGGTCTGCACACGTTCCGCATCACCGACGACGGGCTTCAGGTCTTCCCGCGTATTCCGGATCAGCAGCGAGATCGGCGGCAGCGTCCCGACGGTACTCACGGGCAGGCGGAGGACCGGCGGCACGAGCAGCCGCGCGATGAGGCGCGCCTGTCCACCGGCGTTCCGGGGCTCGACGCACTCATGGGCGGCGGGATCCCCGCGGGCGACGCCGTGATGGTCGCAGGTCCCACGGGTTCGGGCAAGTCGACGTTCGGCATGCACTTCGCGGCCGACGGGCTGCGGTGCGACGAGGCGGTAGTGGTCGCCGCGTTCGAAGAGTACCCCGAGAAGTATCTCGAGCGCCTGCGCGGATTCGACATCGACCCGGACGCGATGATCGCGGCGAACAAGTTGCGCATCACCTACCTGCGCCCCCTCGATCTCTCCGTCGACGAGACGCTCGACGAGATACTCGTCAGCGTCCGTGACACGGGCGCGACACGCGTCGTCATCGACTCCCTCACGGGGTTCGAAGTCGCGCTGGCGCCCACCTTCCGCGAGGACTTCCGCGAGTCGCTGCTGCGCCGTAGGGGCTGAAACGCAGGTCGGTGTAGCGGTCTTCCAGCTCGGAGGTCAGCAGCACGGTAACGCCCTCGCCGGCCAGCGCCGTCACCAGGCGCAGCAGCGACTCGCGGAAGTCCTCGCGGAAGGTGGGCGCCAGCGTGAGCTCGAAACCCGAGAGCGAGTCGATGACGACGCGCGTGGCGTTCAGCCGCTTCACCTCTCGCATGATCAGCTGCATCACCTCGTCGATCGACTGGTCGCTCGCCCGGCTGTCCACGAGGCCGACCATGCCTGCGGCGATGAGGTCGATGAGCACCCGGTTGCGTGAGCGCTTCGGGTTCTGCTCGAAGGCGGCGATGACGCCGGTCTGGCCGCGCGCCGCGCCTTCGGCCAGGTACCCGAACGACTTGGATCTGGGGGGGTTGTTCGATTATGTGCCCGATGAGGATCCGTTCGTGCCCTTTCCGGCGAACGATGCCCTCGAATCTGACCTGCCTGCCCTACCCCCGACTTTTAACGCCGATGACGGTTGGGGCTGGCACGACG
>JBBQYZ010000392.1:0-4257 GCA_038208205.1 Gemmatimonadales bacterium
CAGTCGAGCTACTCGCTCAATCTCAACTACTCCATCAACAGCGCGACCTTCCTCGCGCCGCGTGCGGCCGTGGCGAACCGCGACGCGGTGGAGGCCGACATCACCGGATCTTCCGAGCAGCTCCGGGCGTTCGTCACCCAGCAGTACCTCACGGTGCTGCAGGCGCAGGCGCGCTCGTCGCTCCAGGACACCCTCGTCAATACCGCGCGCACCCAGCTCGATCTCGCCAAGGCGAAGGTCGCCGTGGGGTCGGGCACCATCCTCGACATCCGGCGCGCCGAAGTGGCGCTGGGACAGTCGCAGGTCGCCCTGCTGACCGCGCGCAACAACGTGGAAGTCGAGAAGCTGCGCCTCTTCCAGCAGATGGGCGTCTCGCAGCCGGGAGGAGCGATGCTCGTCACCGAGTTCCGTGTCGACCCGCCGCCCTTTCAGCTCGACTCCCTGCTCGAGCTGGCACGCCGTCAGAATCCGGCCATCGTCGCCCTGCGGTCGCGTGAGCGCGCCGCGCAGCTCAACACCCAGGTCGCCCGTGCCGCCTACACCCCGACGCTCTCGATGAGCACCGGGTGGGGCGGCAACTCGTACCAGTACACCAACAGCGACTATCTCGTGGACCAGGCGCGAGGCAGCCTGCTGGCATCCCAGGCGCAGTGCTTCCAACAGGATTCCGTCCGGGTGCGCGTCGGGCTCGCAGGCGCCGACTGCGGAAGCGCGCGCTTTCAGCTCACCGATGCGCAGGCCTCCGCCATCCGCTCCCAGAACAGTCAGTTCCCCTTCAAGTTCCAGCGCTCGCCCTTCGCCCTCAGTGCGCAGCTCACCCTCCCGCTGTTCGACCGTTTCGGTCGCGAGGAGCGCGTGCAGCGGGCGCAGGCGGATCGCGACGATGCGACATACAGCGTGCGGGCCAAGGACCTCGCCCTGACGGCGGACGTGACCCAGGCCTACCTCACGCTCACCACCGGCGCGCAGACCGTCGCCCTCCAGGAGCAGAACGCCGCCAAGGCCAAGGAGGAGCTGATGTACGCCGAGGAGCGCTACAAGGTGGGCGCCGCCACCTTCCTGGACGTCACGACTTCGCGCGGGACGTACGAGCAGGCGCTGATCGATCGCGTCAACGCCGTGTACGACTATCATAAGGCCTTCGCCGCGCTCGAGAACGCGGTCGGCCGCCCCCTCCGCTGACATCCCCCTCCCGAGAGATTGACGATATGACCAAGCGCGTGAAGATGTCCGTGTTCGGGACGGTGCTCCTCGTCCTCGTGGCGATCGGGGCGCTGACTGCGGCGAAGAGCGGCAAGAAGGCGATCGAGGTCCGCACGGAGCCGGTGCAGGCCCGCGACCTCGTCGCCTCGGTCACGGCGAGCGGCCAGGTCCGTCCGCAGACGAAGGTCGACCTGAGCGCCGACATCACCGGCAAGATCGTTCGCCTGTCGGTGAAGGAGGGACAGATGGTCACGAGGGGACAGTTCCTGCTCCAGATCGATGCCCAGCAGGCCGAAGCGGCTGTCCAGCGCATGCAGGCCTCGATGGCCGCGACCCAGGCCGGCGCGGCCCAGGCACGGGCCAACCTGCTTCAGGCCCAGAAGAGCTACGAGCGCACCGCGGCGATCAAGAAGACGAACCCCACGCTCATCTCCGACGAGCAGATGGAGCAGCTGCGCACCGCCGTCGAGGTCAACACGGCGCTCTTCGAATCGGCCCGTCATTCCGTCGACCAGGCCGGTGCCGCGCTGCGTGACGCCAGGAGCTCCCTGGGCAAGACGACGATCTACGCCCCGATGTCCGGTCGCGTGACGCGCCTGAACGTCGAGAACGGCGAGACCGCCATCATGGGAACGCTCAACAAGGACGCCGCGACGCTGCTCACGATTGCCGACATGAGCGTGCTGGAGACCAAGGTGAAGGTCGATGAGACCGACGTGGCCCGGATCGCGATCGGCGACTCGGCCGTCATCCAGATCGACGCCTTCCCCGACACCACCTTCCTCGGTCGAGTCACCAAGATCTCGAACAGCGCCGTGAAGGGCGTCACGCAGCAGGCGGCCGACCAGGCGGTGGATTACGAAGTCACGATCCAGCTCCTCAACACGCCGACCGAGACGCGCCCCGACTTTTCCGCGACGGCCAAGATCATCACCGACACCCGCCGGCAGGCGCTGTCGATCCCGATCATCGCCCTTACCGTGCGTGAGAACGAGACGCTCACCAAGGGTGACACGGCCCTGGGTCTCGGCAAGCCGAAGCCGAAGAAGGAAGTCGGCAAGAAGGACGTCGAAGGCGTGTTCGTCGTCGGCTCGGACAACAAGGTTACCTTCCGCCCCGTTCGGGTCGGCATCGCGGGGGAGAAGCACTTCGAGGTCCTCAGCGGCCTCAAGGCGGGCGACAAGATCGTGGCTGGTACCTACCAGGCCATCCGCGAGCTCAAGGACGGCGCAGTCGTCCGCGAGCCGAAGGTCGACCCGAAAAAGACGGCGGGGGCGAAGTCCTGATGGACCGCACCCTCGAAGCGCCGCTCGGCGTCACGGCCGAGCGGCAGGCCGTCCTCGCCACACCGGGAGAGGCGCCGAGCGGCGATTGGATCATCGTCACGCGCGGCATTCGCCGCGAATACGACATGGGGGGCGAGATCGTCCGCGCCCTACGCGGCGTCGACCTGGCGATCGCCCGCAACGAGTACGTCGCGATCATGGGGCCCTCGGGCTCTGGAAAATCCACGCTGATGAACGTCATCGGCTGCCTCGACACGCCGAACGAGGGCGAGTACTGGCTCAACGGCACGCGCGTCTCCTCGATGTCGGAGGACGAGCTGGCACGCGTGCGGAACAAGGAGATCGGGTTCGTCTTCCAGACCTTCAACCTGCTCCCCCGCGCCACCGCGCTGCACAACGTCGAGCTGCCGCTCGTGTACGCCGGCGTCTCGTCCGTGGAGCGGAAGCGCCGCGCCAAGGAGGCGCTCGAGCGCGTGCAGCTCGGCTCACGGATCGATCACCGACCGAATGAGCTGTCCGGCGGCCAGCGCCAGCGCGTCGCGATCGCCCGCGCCCTCGTGAACAATCCCTCCATCCTCCTCGCCGACGAGCCGACGGGAAACCTCGACTCGACCACGTCCGAGGAGATCATGCGCGTTTTTGAGGAGCTGGCGAGCCAGGGACAGACCGTTATCATGGTCACCCACGAACCGGACATCGCGCAGCACGCGCGGCGAATCGTCGTCCTTCGCGACGGCCTGGTGCACAGCGACGAGCGGCGTTCGTCGTTCCTGGAGAGCAACCGTCTGACCGTCTGACCCCCGCTCCCTGATGCCCTTCTTCGAAGCCGTCCGTCTCGCCCTGCAACAGATCCGGGTGCAGAAGCTCAAGAGCTTCTTCACCCTGCTCGGCGTCATGATCGGGGTCACCTTCCTGATCGCCGTCGTCTCGATCGTCAGTGGGATGAGCCTGTACATGACCGACGCCGTGGTCGGGAAGATCATGGCAGTCAACTCGTTCGAGCTGCGCCACCGCCCCAATATCAACCTCGGGCCGCAGTCCGAGGAGCGGCGGCGCGAGCTGCGGCGCCGCCAACGGATCCGGGAGACCGACGTCGAGCCGGTCGCCGAGGCGCTGCCGGAAGGCGTGCGGTACGCGGTCGTCGGCATGGATAACCTTTCCGTCGGCTCGCGATACGTCACCAAACCGAAGCAGGTGCTCACCTACACCGTGAGCGACCAATACTTCGACATCAAGAAGATGGCGCCCGTCCAGGGCCGTCTCTTCTCTCCGCAGGAGTACGAGCGCGGGATGAATGTCGTCGTCGTCGGCCAGGACGTCGTTGATTACTTCTTTCCGGGTGTCGACCCGATCGGGCGCGAGATCACCATCCGCGGCATCCCGTACCAGGTCGTTGGCGTCATCGAGAAGCAGGGATCGAGCTTCGGCATCTCGTTCGACAAGTTCGTCGCTGCACCGCACAAGTCGGCGCTCAACCGCTTCGTCAACGCTCACGGCGTGATCGACGCGGTCATGGTGCAGACGCCCAGCCGCGAAGGGATGCTCGCGGCGATGGAATCCGTGCGGCAGGTGATGCGCGCGCGGCATCACCTGCGGCCGAACCAGAAGGACGACTTCGAGCTCGAGACGTCCGACTCCGCCCTCGAGTTCTGGAACAAGATCAAGAGCTATCTCGTGATCGCCGGCGTGGCTCTCCCCGCGATCGGCCTCGTCGTCGGGGCGATCGTCATCATGAACATCATGCTGGTCGCCGTGGCGGAGCGCACCC
>JBBQYZ010000393.1:0-4256 GCA_038208205.1 Gemmatimonadales bacterium
TCGCAGCGCGCGCCCTGGGCGGCGCCCGCTTGGGGCGTGGCAGCTTCGCCGGGCTGCTGCTTGACACGAATCGAGACCGGCACATTAGGGTCGTGTCCGCGCCCCCGCGGTGCGTCGCGGACTCGGCCGCCGCGCCTGACGTCAGGAAGCACCCACATCGCGCTCCATGCCGTATCGTGCGTCACGAATGCGAGGGCAAAGCTCCGACGAGAGATGCGTGACCCGTGCCGTTGCTTGCCGCCTCATGGGTGCCGCCGTACACTGCAGTAAGGCAGGCCGCGAACCGCGGCGCCACCCCTTCAGGCATCACCGACACGACCCCGATGACCGACCCGCATCGCTCGACCGACGCTTCGTCCCCCGCGTGGCCTACCCCTCCCACCTCCAAGGAGCGGAATGCGGTCCAGCGCAGTGTGGATCGCCTCCTTGACGAGCTGGCCCCCGAGCGATCGCTCAAGGGTGCCGACCGGGCTCCTGCCCCCGTGGAGGCGCACCGCACGCCCAACGGCTGCGTGCTGCAGGGCGCGGCCGGTGCGCTGACCGTTTCATGGTTCGCCGAGGTGAGCGATGCCACCACACTCGGCGAGCTTCAGGTCACCGTCTGGCGCGGCGTGGTCTCGCGGCGCGGTGCGGCCAAGCCGCGTGAGAACGCCGCCGTGGTTCGCGAGCTGTCGCTGCGCCCGGTGGAGCGCCCCACCGACGAATGCGTCTGGCGCGCCTCGGATGGCACCCTGTTCAACAGCGACGGGCTGGCGGCGCACTGTCTGGCCATGCTCGAGCAGCAGTCGAGCGACGAGCCCGACGCGTAACGTCGAAGGTAGTATGTCCGCGAGGACCGATCCGTACCCGTTCGACTCCCACCCAGTGTGACGACATGAGAGCGACATCGACCATCCGACGCCCGCGCGCTGCGCGGGCGCTTTCAGCGCTCGGCCTCCTTGTCGCGATGTCCAGCGCCGGCGCGCAGACGCAGGCCGGCGATCCGCGCGTCGGCCTGCGCCCCGGCATCCGCGACGCCGGGCAGGCGGCACTCCACATGGCACTGGTGGGACATGCTGATCGCCCGGATCGCTTCTTCAACCCGGCCGACCCGGGCGACTTCTCGTTCATCAACTCGGACCTCGCCTTCGACGGCACGCGAGTCTTCCAGGGCAGCTTCAACGGCTTCCAGATCTGGGACGTGACGAACCCGCGCAGCCCGCGCCTGCGCGCCGCGGTCGTCTGCCCGGGTGGCCAGAACGATGTCTCCGTCTACCGAAATCTGCTGTTCGTGTCGGTGGAGGAGACGCGCGGCCGCGCTGACTGCGGCACGCAGGGGGTGACCGACACCGTGAGTGCCGAGCGGTTCCGCGGCGTCCGCATCTATGACGTCACCGACGTGGACCATCCGCGACCGGTCGGCGCGGTGCAGACCTGCCGCGGCTCGCACACCCACACGCTCGTGACCAATCCGAAGGACAGCGCGAACGTGTACGTCTACGTCTCGGGCACCGCTCCCTCGCGGTCGGCCACCGAGCTGGCTGGCTGCGCGGGTGGCGCGCCAGCCGCCGACCCGAGCTCGCCCTACTTTCGCATCGAGGTCATCCGTGTGCCGATTGCCGCGCCGCAGGACGCGCGCATCGTGAGCACACCGCGCATCTTCGCCGACTCGACCGGCAACGTCGAGGGCCTGTGGAAGGGAGGCGCCCATGGCGATGGGACGCAGACCACGGCCCAGACCAACCAGTGCCACGACATCACCGTGTACACGGCCATGGGGCTCGCTGCCGGCGCGTGCTCCGGCAATGGCATCCTGCTCGACATCCGCGACCCGGCCAACCCGAAGCGCATCGCCGCGGTGAGCGACCCGAACTTCGCCTACTGGCACTCGGCCACCTTCAGCAATGACGCCAGCACCCTGCTGTTCAGCGACGAGTGGGGTGGCGGGGTGGCGCCACGTTGCCGCACCACCGATCGAAAGGAGTGGGGCGCCGACGCGATCTTCACCCGCTCGGGACGCACGCTGACGCTGGCCGGGTACTACAAGCTGCCCGCCCCGCAGACGTCGACCGAGAACTGCGTCGCGCATAACGGCTCGCTCGTCCCCGTTCCCGGGCGTGACATCATGGTCCAGTCCTGGTACCAGGGCGGCATGTCGGTCGTGGACTTCACCGACGCCGCACACCCGCGTGAGATCGCCTTCTTCGATCGCGGCCCCATGGACTCCACCAAGGTGATGCTGGCTGGATACTTCTCATCCTACTGGTACAATGGCCTGATCTACGGCTCGGAGATGGGCCGTGGCCTGGATGTGCTCGAGCTCCAGCCAAGCGACCTGCTGTCGCAGAGCGAGATCGACGCGGCCAAGCTCGTGAAGATGGACCGCTTCAATCCCCAGGATCAGCAGAAGATCACGTGGCCCGCGAGCTTCGTCGTCGCCCGCGCGTACGTGGACCAGCTCGTGCGCGGCAACGGACTTTCCGTTGCGCGCACCGCAGCGGTGACGCGTGATCTGGCGCGCGCTGAAGGGATGCGTGGGCAGGGTCGGCGAACTGCCCTCACGGCACTTGCCACGCGATTGGATCGCGAGGCGAGTGCAGCGCGAGACTCGGCGCGTGTTCGCCTGTTGTCGGCGTCGGTCCGCGAGCTGGCGCGGTCGGCGCGCTGAGATAGGGACTTTCTCGATCGAACGACGAAGCCCCGCCGAGACCGGCGGGGCTTCGTCGTTCCAGATGTGGCGAACGCTGTGCTTACGGTGTGCCGTTGACCGCCGTGGTCGCCGCGGCCATCACGGCGGCCACGTTGGCGCCGGGATAGCCGCCGTCGTTCGCCGCCCCCTTGAGTGGGCTCGTGCTCGCGAGGCGCACGTCACCCCCGGCTCCGTCGACGAATCCGATCGCCGAGAACGCAGTGCTCTCGTTCAGGACGAGCCGGTTACCGGGTGGGTAGCTGTTGTACGACGTGCCCGGCGCACCCCACGCAGAGCCCGCGCCGACCGCGAACACGTTGCCTGTCATCACGCCCCCCGGTGCCCACGCCGCCCAGACCGGGCCAGGGAATCCGAGTCGCTGGCCGGAGAGCCCGGAGCCGCCGACCGTGGCGAACAGGTTGTTCGTGATCCGCGTGCGAGCGAACGGCTGCGGCGGGTCACCTTCGTACTGGATCGCCCCACCATTCCCCACCCAGGTGATCGTGTTGCGGTCGATGGTCAGGTCGTCGACGTGGCCGCCCAGGAAGAACCCCCTGCCCGCCCCTGGATAGACCGAGGAGTTGATCCCGAGGAGCACGTTGTCCGTGATCGCCACGCGCGCCATCGGCACCACGTTGGCGTCGGCGTTCTGTGGGTTGGAGTGCAGGTTCATCCCGGAGCCGACGTTCCGAATCAGGTTGCGCCGCATCGTGACGTCGCTGGTCCCGCTCCAGGGCGCCGAACCGTCCTGGTTCACCGACTTGAGCGTGATCGCGGTGCCATCCCACGCCTGCGGCCAATTGCCCTCGAACACGTTCTCCTCCACGAGCACGCGCCGGGCGTTCTTCAGCTCGAAGATCGTCTTGATCGACCAGGGTCCGCCCTTCCACGCCAGCGGCTTCGACACGTGATTGCGGCTGATCTCGATGTCGGAGGGAACGAGATTCGGGATCGATGGATCGGCTCCACCGAACATGACGTTCTCGCCCGCACCCTCGAGGTAGTTGTTCGCGATCCTGAATGGACCCGGGCCATTCCAGCCGAGGATTGCTTGACTGTCGCTGCCGCGCGAGTGGCAGTCGGCGAGGTAGCTGTTCACGATGCCCGAGCTCGCGCTGTTCAACGCGACGCAGCGGCGAAGATCGAGCGTCGCGCTGCCGTGTGCGTACACGCGATCGAGCACGATGTCGTGCGGCACCTGCGCCAGCGTGCTCTGATCGGACCCTGCGGTCCCGAGCGACACGAGGGCGTAGACCATCGTCACCGCCGGCGCCGCCGTGAGCTCGATGCCGACGACTCGGTAGTGGTGCGCACCGGGCTGCGTCGACAGCGGAGACGCCGAGTTGTTCGTCACGAGCTTGGGCAGTCCCGCCGCGTACGCGGGCGTGATGCGGGTGCCGTAGGCGGGGAGGGACGTGCCCGCCGCCGCGGTGATCGTGATCCAGGCATCACCGTTCTTGTTCGGCAACTCGAAGTTTCCGGTGAAGGTCGCGCCACTCTGCAGGGCGATCACGTCCCCCGGGGCGGCCGCGTTGATCACCTGCTGAAGATTGTCGCCGGCGCGCACGGTTCGCGTGACACCGCTCGA
>JBBQYZ010000394.1:0-4256 GCA_038208205.1 Gemmatimonadales bacterium
GAGTGTGGTGAACGAGCGGCGAATCATGGGGCGACCTCGGAAGGGGAAGTGTCGGGCGACGCCTGGTGGCGTGCGCCGGTGAGCTGTGCTGCGATCTCGGCCGCCTGCGACACGTGTCGCGCCTCGTGCTGGCCGATGAACAGGATCCACTGGTACAGGTCGAGCTCCCCGAGGCGTGGGTGTTCGTGCCGGAGGGCGCCGAGCGCGAGGCCGTCTCCTTCGCGAGCCGCGGCGTGCAGCTCGGCCCGCGACGCGGCGAGCGCCTGCAGCGCGCGGGCACGCGTCCAGCCCCCGCCCGGTCGTACGCGCTCGGGCGCCTCACGCCTCGTACCCCGGTCCGCGAGCCTTGCTCCATCGAGCGACGCCAGCACGGACGTGGTCTCGGTCTCCACGGGGTGCCCGGCGGCGCGCGCTTCGGCGGCGCGCTTCGCGACGAGGCGCGCGGAGCTGTGCTCCACCATGTAAAGGTGCTCGCAGAGATCGGCCAGCGACCAGCGGTCCGGGGCCGGCCGCTCGGTCCAGCGCTCGGGGGGAACCGCGTCGGCAGCCGTCAGGAGCGCGCGGCGCTGCACATCGGCGTAGTCGAGCAGTTCGTGCAGGCGAAGATGCAATGGAGGAGGGGTACGAGTGGCGTCCGAAGGTGCCCCTCTCCGCACGGCGCCGCAAGCGCCCGTCAGTCGCCCGCGTGTGGCTCAGTCGGCGCGGTCCTCCACGCCCGTCACCCCCTTCTTGTGAGCGCAGTTGGCACAGCAGAAGAATGTCCCGTCGCTCTCCACGCCGTGGCCGATGATGCGGCAGCCGCAATGCGCGCACCGGGGAGCGAGCATGTGAATGGCGCACTCGAACGAATCGAACGTCTGGGTCTTGCCGTTCATCGTCACGCTGAACGCCTTGTCGTACTCGTTACCGCACATCGCACACACCGCCATCGCACGCTCCAGGTGAAGGATCAATCCTCCGTCATCACGAATCGCGCCGCGATCGTCCTTTCGCCCCAACCGCCCAGCGTGCTAGCCTTCCGCATGGATCTCAATGCTCCTTGTCCGCTCGCCGGCGTCCTGGCGCAGCGCCTGCGCGCCGAGCGCGAACAGCTCACGAGGCGCTGGCTCGATCGGATCAGCGACCGCGTGTCCCTGGACGCCAACCGTATCTTCCCCACCGAGGAGCTGCTCGACCACGTCCCCCTGCTGATCGACGGGATCGCGAGCTACATGGAGAATCCGGCGCAGCCGGTCTCAACCGACACACCGGTGATGGCGAAAGCGATGGAGCTCGGCGCCCTCCGCCACGCGCAGGGCTTCGACGAGTACGAGCTGATGAAGGAGTACGAGATCCTCGGCGGTATCCTCTTCTCCTTCATCGCCGGCGCCGTCGACGACGTGGCGACTCCCTGTTCCCGCGGCGAGCTCGTGCTCTGCTCGCACCGACTCTTCCACGCCATCTCGCTCATTCAGCAGTCGACGACGCTGCACTTCCTCTCCCTGATGAAGGAGAAGCTGCGGGAGCGCGAAGAGCGGTTGCGCGCCTTCAACCGCACTCTCACCCACGAGCTCCGCAACCGCATCGGCGCCACGCTGGGTGCGAGCGAGCTCCTGCAGCTGCCCGAACTGGGCCGCGATGAGGCACTGCGGCTGGTGGACATCGTGGTGCGCAACGTGGAGAGCATGCGCGTGTCGCTCGACAATCTCCTCGAGCTCACCCGCCTCACCAACGACTCCCGGCAGCAGCGCCACGTGCTGCTCGCCCGAGCCGCCGCGGAAGTGGTACGTCAGCTCCGCGAGTTCGCCCGATCGCGCGGCGTGCGCGTGGTGCTCGAAGACGACATCCCCGACGTCGAGGTTAGCGCGGCGGCGGTGGAGCTGTGCCTCACCAATTTCGTCTCGAACGCCATCAAGTATACCGACGACCGGAAGGACGACCGGTGGGTGGCCGTCCGTGCGCACGTCGAGCCGGCGAGGGACGATGCTTCGGCGCAGGTGGTCATCGAGGTGGTGGACAACGGGCGCGGTGTACCGCCCGACCAGCGTGAACGGTTGTTCGAGCGTTTCTTCCGTGCCGGCGCCGAGACGATCACCGGCGTGGAGGGGACCGGCCTCGGTCTCAGCATCGTTCGCGAGACGGTCCAATCGCTGGGCGGCCGCGCATGGGTCGAGTTCCCGTCCGAAGGGGGAAGCCTGTTCGCCTTCTCGCTGCCGTTGCGGCGAGCGAGCGAGTCGCGAACGGTGGAAACGGCCGCCGTGACCGCTTCCTAACGGGCACTCGGCGGTTCTCGTTCGTTCTCCCATTCGATGGCGAGCGAGTGCAGCGCGGCAGGAGTGTCGACGTCGCGCGGCGCAGACTGGTCGACCACGACCAGCGCGAGCGCGTTGCCGAGCGAGTCGAGCACCAGCCGCGCGCCCCGATCCCCTTGCAGCGCGGCGAGCGCGTCGAAGGTGTGTCGGTCGAACAGTACGGGATGGCCGCGTCCATCGAGGTAGCGCGGGACGACGGCGTGGACGCCACCGGCGCGCCACCGATCGCCGAGCAGACGGACAACGCGCGGAGACACGGCCGGCTGGTCGCCGAGCGCGACGACGACCGCGTCCACCGCACGCGGCAAGGCGCGGACGCCCGCCGCGAGCGAGTCACCCATTCCCGTGTCGTGTCCTGGTGCATGAATGATGGTGAGGAGACGGTCGCCAAGCGCCGATGCGCGTCGCTGTCCCCGCGCATCGTCCGGTACCACGAGGTAGAGCGCATCGGTCTCCGCCGCGAGCGCATCAGCGCTCCAGGACAACAGCGCCCGCCCGCCGAGCGCCGCGAGCAGCTTGTCGGCGCCGAATCGCTCGCTCCGCCCCGCAGCGAGCAGCAGGCCGGCGATCACGCGCCGGCGCCGAGGGCCCGGCGGAGCACGCGGAGCGGGAGCGTCGCACACCCGCGGCGCGCGGCCGGAAGCCCGCCGCCAAGCGCCGCGACCACTGCGGTCTCGTCGAGCGCCAGCGCGTCGGCCAGCGCCACGCCGCGCAGACGCTCGGTGAGCAACGAGGCCGACGCGGTCGCGATCGCGCAGGCGCTCGCCGTGAACGCAGCATCGGCGAGCGCGCCGTCGCGCACCTCGAGCTCGATCCGCACACGGTCGCCACACATGGCGTTGACCCCTTCGTGCGAATGCGTCGCACCGACAAGCGTGCGCTGGTTGCGGGGCCGCCGGTAGAGCGCGACAACGGTCGCCAGGTAGGGTGCCTCGGCACTCACCGTCCGTTCGCTGCGGTGAGCGCGGGCGCCCCGCGCCAGGTCGCGATCAACTCGGCGATGATGCTCACCGCGATCTCGGCCGCGCCCTGCGCGCCGATCGACAGCCCGATCGGCGACCGCAGACGCGCGATCGCGTCGGGCGCGAGTCCATCCTGCGCCAGCATCTCGCGCATGGCGCTGCCACGCTTGCGGCTGCCGAGCATTCCCACGTACGTCGCGTGGCCTGGCAGGACGCCGCGCAGCACCGGCAGCTCCACCTTGTAGTCGTGCGCGACGATCACCACCGCCGCGCCCGCGGTGGCACGCGCCGCCACCAGCTCGGCCGGCATGCCCGCGCAGCACTCGGCCGCCACGCCGAATCGCGGATCGGCGAGCGCCGAGTCGCGAGGGTCGATGAGAACGACGTGCCATCCGAGCGATGCGGCGAGGGTGCAGAGGACGGCGGCGACGTCGGTGGCGCCGACGATCAACAGCAAGGGCGGCGGCGTGAGCAGCTGGACGAGCCACCGACGGCCCGCCGTGTCATGCTTCACACCCTCCGCTCCCGACTCGCCGCGGAGGGCGGCGTTCGCCAGCGCGCTGGTGAACGCCGCTTCGGACGTGGGGACATCTGGTACCCGCGTCCCCCCCTCGAGCACGACGGCGCGCTCGCCCTCCGCGTCCACCGGTGTCAGCAGCACGACACGTTCACCGCGCGCGAGCGCGGCGCCGGCCGCGTCAAGCGCCGTTCCGTTCCCATGCCCCGCGGTCTGGACAGCGTCGATCAACAGCTCCACGTCGCCGGCGCAGCTAAGGCCGAGCGCCACGGCGTCCTCTTCCCCGAGCGGGAGAGTGATCAGGCGTCGTATCCCATCGCGCAACACCTCAAACGCCGCCTCGAGGGCGCGTCCGTCGGCGCAGCCGCCGATCGTCACGCTGCCGAAGGCGCGCCCATCATCCGCGAGCGCGAAGTGCATACCGACCGACCGGGCCGCCCCGCCGTCCGCGCGCACCAGCGTGACGAGCGCGCCGCGCGATGCGTC
>JBBQYZ010000395.1:0-4254 GCA_038208205.1 Gemmatimonadales bacterium
TTGTCGAACACGAGTGGTGTCATGGCGTTCGGTGCGAGCGAGTGGCCCGGGAAGCGACACGAGGACGGCTATCGCAGCACGGAGATTCGACGGTCGCCGGCCAGCGCGCGGGCGTGGACGACGAGCGCGCCGTCGACGCTCAGGTCGATGGTGAGCTCGAGCAGGGGTGTGGGTCGCTCGGACTCGCCCCCCGCCAGTCCTCTGGCGACGGTCTGCGCGGGCCAGAGTGCCCGATGTACGTCCGCGACCGCCGCGACGGTCGCGGCGTAGTCGATCCCGGTGCCCGGGCACGTCTTTGGCGACCCCAGTTGACGATGAAACCGCAGCGACTCGGACGGGAGCGCGAAGCGGTGCTGCACGTGGGCGATCAGCTCGAGTGCTGCGTCGCGCTGCGCGCCGCCGAACGTGTCGTTGCCGACGTCGAAGTTCCCGATGATCTCGAACATGAATGGGCCGGCCTGGTCGTCGCCGTTGTACCCCGTGGAACTCGCCGGCGGTCGGTTCCAGCTCCGGCCGGTCCAGAGCGAGCCGTCGGGCGCGACGGTGACGTGCTGCGCGATGTCGTCCCAGCCGTTCACCTCGACATGATAGTCAGCCATCGCCTGGATGGAGGCCAGTCCAGCGTAGTCCGCATGGTCGGGACGCCAGGTATGGTGCATGTGCACTTCGGTGATGCTACGCGTGAATGCGAAGCGGGCGAGCAGGTCGGCGATCGCCGACCCGCTCAACTGACGGAATGGTGCGGGCATCCGACGGCCTCCACGGAGGGGGGAAGAAGAAGTCGAGCGGGGGTCATGCCGTCGCCGCGAACAGCTGCGCCCCGCGGAGTGCGGGCGCACAGACCATCGTCGGCGTTTGGCGAGCGGTAAGTCCGAATGTGGCGACGATCGCGTCCAGCAACCCTTCGTTCGTCACGCCGTCGCCGAGCCGGCGCAACACGGTGAGGGCATGACGCGTGAAGTCCCCGCGGCCCTGCGTCTCCCACGCGATCTCGTCGGAGCGACAGGCGAAAAATCCCACCTCCGGCGAACCGTCGACGCCGCGTGCGTGGCTCGGCGCCCGCGCGCGATCGACCCGCGCGTGATAGCGCTCGACCTCGAGCGGACGCAGGGTGAGCGTGCGCGGCATGGGACAGTGCGGATCCGCGTCGCGCGCCATCGACCCGGCATGACAGCAGTCGAAGAAGCACGTCGCGCTGACGCCCGCCGGCAGGAGCGCCAAAATTCGGCCGATCTCGTCATCGACGATGAGTCCACCCTGATCGAAGTCGACGGGACAGATCGCCTCGTCCTGTCTCGGTGATATCGCATCGTCCAGCTCATCGCCGTCGAGGTCGGCGACGAGCGTTCCGTGCCCTGCGTACTGGAGCACGATGGCATCACCGGGCTGGCTGTCGGTCACGATGGTGTGCAACGCATCCAGGATGGCCTGGCGCGTCGCGTCGTGGTCGAGGATCATGACCGGACGAGCGAAGCCGAGCTGCCGCAGCGCGGCCGCCCACGCCAACGCATCGGCATGCGCGCCGGCCAGGGGATGCCGGCGGTAGGGGTCGATCCCGATGCAGAGTGCCCGCCGCCGGCCGGTGAGTGGCTCGCAGCGGCGCTTCCCCATCGGCGAAGCGTGGAGCGGTCGGTCGATCATGCGGCGTTCTCAGTGGAGTGGACGGGGAACGCCTAACCGACGGCTGTACATCCGGAGCCGTCCGTTAGGCGAGCGCGCGTGACGTCAATGCGCCTCGAGGAGCTGTTCCTCCCCAAACTCGTAGTCCAGCAGCTCGGCCTCCCAGCCTTCATCGAAGGTGACGGTCACCTTCTTCCCGGGCTCGGGCAGATGCTTCACGACGCAGAAGATGGTCGGCCGCCGATCCTCGAAGGCGGAGCGCTGGATGATGAGATCTTCCGGCACCGGTACGCCGCGCTGCGCCATCGCGTCGCGATTGATCAACACGCGCCGGATGAAGTCGTGGCGCTGCGACCGGGGGACCTCGGAGAACTCGCGCATGACGCGGAGAAACGGCTCGCTGGTGACGAAGGCCGTGATGGCGTCGAGCGATTCCCGGAACTGCGGGCCGAAGCTCGCTGTCTCACTCATGGGTGCACCTGTGATGTGGAGTTGGTGGAGGTGATTGGTCGCCGCACGCGACGCGCCCGCTGCCGAGCGCGCCGCGCTTGCGCGGCATGCGCCACCGACCGACGGTGGCGCCGCGCTCGGGACTAGATGTTTTCGCCGTAGGAGACACAGACGATGAAGCCGGCCGACGTGCAGAGCGTCCCGCCCACCAGCTCGTTCTCAACCCCAACGTCACGACTTCCGGCGACTGCCGGCGCCTCGATCTGCGTCGCCTCGGACGAGATCACAGCGGCCTGCGGGTCCTCGAACACACGCACGACGGACCGGAGCCCTTCCGGCGTCGGCACACCGGCGGCGCCGAGCGCCTTGGTGTTCATGTGGTCGCGAACGAACTGCTTGCGCTGGTCCGCCGGCGTCTCCTGCAGCTGCTGAAGGAGCTGGAGGAAGATGGGATGCGACGTGACCTTGGTGAGGCGCTCCGTCAGCGCTGCAATGCGCTGAGCCGAGGGAATGCTGGGCATGGGAATCTCCTTGCCACTGTCGTGGCGATACCGGCTGGTCAGGTCGAGACGTGACGTGACGGCCGTGTGATGCAGTCGTGGGATGGGCGGAAGTGCCCGTACCACCGCGGGGCTCGACGCGTGCTCGGCGATCGCCCCGCAACAGGAGAGACGTGGGCACGTAACGCCATCGCGACGTGCCCACCCGCGACGTGCCCACGCCGCGACGTGCACGACGCAGGACCGCGGTCCTGCGTCGGACCGCGCCACCGCGTCGGGCGCGACCCCGGCGACCCCGGCGACCCGCCTCCGTTGATCCAGCGTGATTTCGGGATATGTTCGGTATGGACGGTCGACCGGGCTCGCCGATGCGTTACCCGGTTCCGACTACTCGGTAGGGATCAGGAAGCGGCACACGACCTGGGTACACACTTACCAGGGCACCGGACTGCACCGGCACGCCCATGGAGGCCCGGCCCCCATCTATGCGCAGGAGCAGTCTGTGGCGCGACAGCACGTCTCGGCGGGACCTCGGCGCGAGCCGCCGGACGAGGAAGCGCCCGTGCCGGCAGCGGCGGCGCCGTCTCCGGGCGAGGAGGCCGGGGTGGGCGACCCGAGCCCGCCGCCCGGACGGCCGGCCGAGTTGCCGACACACGATCCGGCACACGATGGCGAGCACGACTCGCCCGATCTCGTGGCGGCAGGCGACCAGGCGGCGTTCGTGGCCGTCGAGCGACAGGAACAAGGCGCGATCCTGGCATTCGTGCGCCGCTTCCACCCCGTCGTCCTCGGGGTGGCGCGCCGACTCGGCATTCCGCCTGCCCGACGTGACGAGTTCGCGGCCGACGTGCTCGGCGACGTCGCCCAGCGCCTCGCGCTGGGAGACGCGCGACACGAGCCGTCGCGACGCCCATCGCCGCTCCGCGCGACCGCGGTGTCTTCACCGCGCGCCTATCTCGCCGGATGCGCGCAGAAGCGGTATGCCGAGGAGCTGCGTCAGCGCACCGTTCGTGAACGGCACGAGGAGGCGCTCGCGCGTGAGGGCCGCCCCCACTACGAAGGCGCGGTGGCGGCCACGTGCTCGGAGTCTGCGCTTCGCGAGAGCGAGGGGCCGCTCTGGGAATGCTCGCCGCCCACGCCGGCTATCCAACGGCTCGCCGCGGCGCTGCGCGCGGTGCTCGCCGAGGAGCAGGAGCGGCTGTTCGACATGCTGACGTACGGCGCGTCCTACCACGAGATCGGCGCCGCGCTCGACACCTCGGTCGGCACGCGGCACGACGAGCGGCACGACGAGCGGCGCGACAATGACGCGGAGCGGGCCGCGAGCGCGGCCAAGCAGCGCGTCTACCGCCTCCGCAAGCGGCTCAGCGGAGTCGCGTTCGCCTATGCGGCGGACCCCGCCGCGTGCAGCGACGAAGACTACCCGCATGTGCGCCGGCTCCTGCGGCGCAGCGGGCTCCTCGACGACGGCGGGTTCGCGCGGCTGCAGCTGGTGCGCTGCGGTGCGGCCCCGAATCCACTTGTACCCACGGAGCGTGGCCCTCGCAGCCGCGCACGGCCCAAGGCGGCGGCGCCGCCGAAACTTCCAGAGAATCAGGAGAAGGAGCGCGACGATGCGTGAACGAGACAACAGCAGCACGGAGGCTGCGGGCCCGCAGCCGGGCATGGGCGAGGCCGCACAGAC
>JBBQYZ010000396.1:0-4246 GCA_038208205.1 Gemmatimonadales bacterium
GCGAGCTTGCCCTCGAGCGGCCACCACCCGATCGGCGAGATGAACCCTTCGATGGCGCCCGCGACGAGCAGCAGCATGGTGGACGCCGCCACCAGCCGGATCGCTCGTCGCCCGTTCTCGATCAGCGCGCGCCGCCGACAACGCCGGCCCGGCACGAGCAGTGCGGCCGCGAGCAGGAATCCCGCGCCGCCCGCCAGACAGATCGCGAACAGCTCCAACACGCCGTGCGGTGCGACGAAGGCGAGCAGGAGAGCCCCGATCCCCTTGCTGACGTACAGGCCGACCACGCTGCCGAACGAGATGCCGTTCGCCGCGAGCAGCACCGCTGAGAGCAGACCCGCCGTCAGGCCGCCGGCGAAGGCGGCGAAGCTGATCTGCACGTTGTTGGCGACGATGCTGCTCGCCATCACCGGGCGAAAGAGCTGCGGGTCATCCACATATCCTTCGCCGTCCCGCGCCCGCCGCACCCCGTCCTCGGCCCGACGCAGCATGCTCGGTGGCAGGAGCTCCTCGGCGAGGCCGGGCGAGCGCACTACCGCGACGGCGGTGATCGCCGCCGGTCCAAACAGCAGGAGCGCCGCGAGTCCGACCGGCGCGGCCGACCGGCGGATCTCGCGCGGCACGTCGTCGAGCAGGAAGGCGACGGCGGCGCGCAGGGGCATCCCGCGATCGCGGTACAGCAGGTTGTGGGCGCCGGCGACCAGACGGCCGAGTTGAAACAGCTCGTCCACCGCGCGGCCTCCCGCCGCGGTGCGCAGGCGCGCAAGGTCCGAGGCCAACGCCCGATACTCGCTCACGAAGTCGCGCACTCCGGTCTCGCCGAGTGACCGCAGGCCGCGCTTCTGCGCGGCGGCGAGCGAGACGGCGAAGGCGTTCCAGCGCGGGACGCTCGCGGCGATCAGCGCCTGCCGCTCGCGCCCCGCGCCGGTCTCCCCGCGCGACGACACTCCCTCTGCCCGCGCCCGCCGCTCACGCTCGTGAAGCTCAAGCAAGCGGGCAGCGGAAGGACGCCCGTCGTCGCTGAGCGCGGCCGAGAAGCGCGTGGCGAGCTGGGTCGCGAGCGTGGCGCGGCGCGACGGCTCGAGCGAGCCCCAGCGCTCCACGAAGCGGCCGAGCACCTGGAACTCGTCCTCGCTGAGCGACGTCTGCAACGCTGGCGACCCCGGCTCGCGCCCCCGCCTCGGCGGTTCGACGCTGACGACACGCACGTCCTCCCGCACCACGATCGTGCCCGCGACAAGGTCGCCCAGTCGTTGCCCGTTCCGGGTGAAGAGCATGCTGGCGATACCGACGAGGTAGAGCACGGCCGGCTGCATGTCGAGCATGCGCACGAGGTTGCGAACGGCCGACACGCCGAAGGTGATGGAGTAGCCGCCCTCGCGCACGACGCGAAGGCGATGGATGCGCTTCCCGGGCGTCTGCCCGTCCATCAGCCCCTCGAACAACACGTAGTAGCCCCACAATACGGCGAATTGCGCCAGCACCAGCACCGCGAGACCCCAGGCGGCCGATGCCGAGCCGCTCGCGAGGCGTGGCGCACGGTCCGGCGTGAGCGTCGCGATGGCGATCAGCGATCCGATGAGCACCGCGAGACAGATCAGCAGGTCGGTGAGCGCGGCAAGCACGCGTGAGCCGACCCCGGCGATGGAATACGTGAGAGCGACGAGCTCGGGAGTCTCGACGTCGACGGTCTGCTCGAACGGGCGGGCGGGAGGCGGGGTCATGCCGACAAGGTGCAGGGCGCTCGCCGCCCGATCAAGCGGGGGATTACCTTCACGCTTCATCCTACTCCACGCATGCATGCGCGTCCTCCTCCAGCGCGTCTCCCGAGCCGAAGTGCGCGTCGGTCCCCGGGTGACCGGCCGGATCGGGCGCGGCTATCTGCTGCTCGTGGGCATCACTCATGGTGACGGTGAAGCGCAGCTCGGATGGATGGCGGAGAAGGTGGTGGGACTTCGACTGTTCGCGGACGCAGAGGACAGGATGAACCTCGCCCTCGGAGAAGTCGGCGGCTCGCTCCTCGTCGTCTCTCAGTTCACGCTGTATGGAGACGCGGCGAAGGGACGGCGGCCGAGCTTCGTGGACGCCGCGCGGCCCGAAGTGGCTGTCGTCTTGTACGAGCGATTCCTGGCACTGCTGCGCGAAGGCGGAGCGACAGTGGAGGTGGGAGAGTTCGGTGCGATGATGGAGGTGGAGCTTGTGAACGATGGACCCGTGACCCTGTGGCTCGAACGATGACCGCACCTCGCGTCATACTCGCCTCCCAGTCCCCGCGTCGGCGCGAGCTGCTCACCCTCGTCGGCATCACGCACGAGGTTCGTCCGGCCGAGATCGACGAGGCGTACCGGCCAGGCGAGCAGCCTCGCGCGCACGCCGAGCGGTTGGCGCGCGAGAAGGCGGCGGTTGTGGCGCGGGTCGAGCCGGCGGCGCTCGTGATCGGCAGCGACACGATCGTGGTCGTCGACGGCGACGTGCTGGGCAAACCGCGGAACGATGCGCACGCGGAGGAGATGCTGGCGAGACTCTCCGGCCGCTCGCACGTGGTGATGACCGCGGTGGCAGTGGAGTACGGCGGCGACGTGCGCTCCGACGTGGAGGAGGTCGGGGTCACCTTCCACCCGATCGCGCGCGATGAGATCCGCGCCTACATCGCGACGCGCGAGCCGACGGACAAGGCGGGCGCGTACGGCATCCAGGGATTCGGCGCGACGATCGTGCGCCGCGTCGACGGTGACTACTTTGCCGTGATGGGGCTTCCGCTCCAGCGCCTCGTGCGACTGATGGGTGAGCTCGGCGTGCGCTACGTGCCGGGTGGGCGGCTGGAGAGTGCGGCAGGCGCGTAGTGCGTCCGCCAGCGCTCGACGCGGTCGAGAACCGCCCGCACGGTGATCCGCGTCATCCGCCCCGGCCGATTCTCCATCGTGAGTGGATAGTCCTCGCCCGGGTCCCCATACACGTCGATCATCAGGTCGTGAAAGCGGCGATAGGGGCCCACCCGCTTGGGATTCGTGTAACCGATCAATGAGATCACCGGACGGTCGAGCGCCACGGCCATGTGCAGCGGCCCGGTGTCCGGCGACAGCACGAGTGCCGCGCCATCGAGAATGCCTACGAGGTTGCGCAGGCCGCTGCCGAGGGCCGAGGCCACCGGAGTCTGCGCCCGCTCGAGGATCACCCGCTCCGCGGCGATCTCGCGCGCCGACCGGCCGCCCACGAGCACGGGCTGCAGGGCGAAATCCGCGTACAGTGCGTCGCACACCTCCGCCCATCGTTCGGGAGGCCAGTCCTTCTCCGGCTTGCTGGTCCCGACCACGATCGGGGCGATCGGGCGATCGAACGCCGACAGAAAGTCGTGTTGCCACCGTCGCTCGCCTGCCCACGGCCCGAGGTCCCAGATCACCGGTTCGTGTGGAACACCGAGGGCCTCGAGAAACTCGAAGTATTGATCCTGCACGTGCTGTCCCGCGCGGGCGGGAACGTGATCGGTGGTGAACAGCCAGTTCAGATCGCGCGCCCGCGCCCGGTCGAAGCCGAGCTTCACCGGCGCCCGCATGAACGAGGTGACGATCCCCGCCTTGATGTAGACCTGGAGAGCGAGCACGACGTCGAAGAGTCGGCTCGCCAGCTCGCGCCGCACCCCGAGATACGCGCGCCACCCGAGCGAGCGATCGAAGGAGACGATCTCGTCGACCGCCCAGTGTCCGCGCACCAGCGACGCGGCGCCAGGCTGCAGCACCCAGGTGATGTGCACGCCCGGCGAGTGGCGCTTGAGCGCAGTGAGCAGCGGCAGGACATGCACTGCGTCGCCGACGGCGCTCATCATCACGATCCCGACTCGGCCGAGCGGAGGCTGGAGCATGCGCGGAATCTAGGCGCTGTGAGGCCGACCGAGGCGGAGCGTGCGATCGCATCCCAGATACTTGTCCACGCCATCCTCGCAGCGGACCGACGTGCCACGTCGCGATTCCGCGAGCAGCCCGTCATTCGTCGCGAGCGCATCGCGCGGCCGCTCGGGATGCCACAGGTGATACACGACGCCACCGAACTTGAGCTTTCGTCGGCGGACGCCAGCTCGCGTCATTCGGACGACGAAGTCGCTGTCCTCACGGCCCCAACCAACGTAGCGCTCGTCGAAGCCGTTGACGCGCAGGGCATCGCCGCGCCAGAAGCCCATGTTGCAGCTGCGTACGCCCACCAGCGGGTCCGACGATGTGGGAACCAGCCATGAGAGCCGGGGCAGGGACAC
>JBBQYZ010000397.1:0-4238 GCA_038208205.1 Gemmatimonadales bacterium
GATGGTTGCCCGAACGCTTGCTCGGCGCTCTATGGGGCTGCGTGCCGCCAACAGAAATCGCACGGGTACGCGAAGGCAATCACGTACACGCTCATCTCGGAACCGGGAACCAGCCTGCGGGGTGCCGGGTGGAAGCCGGTAGCGACGACTGATGGCGGATCGTGGGATCGCCCATCGCGGCCGCGGGTCGACGACCATCCGACGGTTCCGAAAGTGCGGTGGGAGTGCCGCTGCTCCGAGCTGCCAGCGATCGATCTGCCAGCGGAGGGCGCAGCGTGAACCCCTGCCACTACGCTCCCGACCATGCGCAAGCTGTGGATCGTTCCAGTGCTCGTGCTCAGCCTCTCGTTGCCAGCGTGCGGATCAGACGGATCGAGCGGATCGAACACCGGAGGCACGACGGTCGACTCAGCCCCCGAGGCAACCGCAAGCACCGAGGCGGCGACGACGACCACGGAAGATCCCGACGCGGCGGAGTCCGACTTCCTACTGAAGGCCAGTTGCGAGATGACTTACAAGGTCGCGTGCAGGTACAGCCGTGCCGAACACGACTGGATACCGCGGGACTAACCGCTTCACCCGAAGTTCGGCTCGATCCCCAACTCGTGCATCGCGGCGTTGAGCACGCAAAGGTTGTGGGCGAGCACCTTGCACAGCACTTCGTTGATCTGGCCCTGCTCGGACTTGGACAACAGCGTGCCGCCGAACTTGCGCTTGATCACGGAGAACGTTGTCTCGACGTTCGACCGCTTGTGGTAGTTGGCGAGCCAGTCGGCCTTGTGCAACGCGCACTCGTGCCACATGCGCGCCCACGCCGAGTCGTCGCCGGGGCGGGGAACGACGTTGTTGGACTTGAACGGGATGAAGGGCGTGGCATTCAGTCGAGCAACGGCGTCGACGTTCGCTCGGCTGAGGTAGCCCTTGTCGGCCGACACCTGCCCGATGGTGAAGCCCTTGGCGGTGGTGCGCAGCAACGCCTCGAACTGAGTGCTATCGGCGTGGTTGGCTGGGGTCACCTGCGCGGCGGTGACGATGTTCGACCGTACGCCCGTCGCGATGTGCAGCTTCATCCAGACCCGCTTGGCCTCGGAGCGATCGCGGTGTCGGTGGTCGTACCAGCCGTCGAACTGACTCGTCGTGAAACCGGTGGCATCCATCGCGAAGTCCGTCTCGATCGCGGTCAGCGGCAGCGACGCGTTGGCGATCAGGTCCGAGAGGATCGGCTCAAGGCCGGGTTCACGGAGGTAGTTCGTGAGGCTGTTGAAGTGCGGCACGTGCGAGAGGTAGCCCCGCTCGGCCAGGTCGGTCATCGCGCTGGTGAAGCGCCGCGAGGAGATGCGGTCGTAGATGCGGTAGGTCGACGCGAACACAATGTCGGACAGCGGCACGCGCGGCCGACCGCGTTTCTGATCGGGTTGCGGAACGGAACGGCACAGGTCTGCAAGCAACGGAGCGAACATGGTCTTCTCCTCGCACTGAGCGGCGTTGTACGCCTTCCACGAACGGTCGTAGACCTCCGTCGTCTTGGTCACGGTGACCATCGACGCCCTGCTGCCGCCTTCACGGCGCACCGTGATCTCGACGGCGAGGATGTGCTTGCACGCGATGGCGCGCAGCTCGTGGTCCGGGCACGTGCAGCGCTTCGCGCCCATGCCCGTCGTCACGTGGTACGTGCCGCGACCGGACTGCGACGGGACGCGCCAGCCTGCGCCGTTCTGCTCGATCCGCGTGGTCGCGGCGATGACCAGCGCTCGCATCTCTCGGGTGTCGGTGCCTACTTGCATGATCCCTCCCTATGTACCTGCAAGTATCATAGTCGGGGGTTATGACAGTGACAATACCCAAGAGGGATATGTTTGACCTCAAGCACCCGCGGGTGCATACTGCCGGACGTGGGCAAGGTGAAGATGACCGTCTACGGCTGGGAGTGCGAGCGCTGCGGCCACACGTGGCTACCCCGCGAACAGGGACAAGAGCCGCGAGTGTGCCCGAAGTGCAAGAGTCCCTACTGGAACCGGCCGCGCCGAATCCCCAAGAAAGCCGCGAAGCGCGCGAACTGACTCTGGCCGCCGCGTTGGCGGCGGGAGTACGATCAAGATCACCTAATGGGGGGTGCCCTGGTCCGGCTTGCCGGTGCCAGGGCACTCTCATGTCACGGCTCCGCCTCTCGGCGCAGACGCGCCACCTTCGGGCGCTCAACGGCGACGGCGACCCACAAGCCTCGCCCCTCCGAACGGATGCGCTCTTGGGATCGAAGGCGAGCGATGACGCTGTAGACCTGATGGGCGTTGTCCGTCCGCCCGTGTGCCCGGAGCAACTCGGCCAGATCGCGTGGCCCGATCGGGCCGTTCTCCGCGATGAGGCGCATGACCGCATCGGTGCGTGTGATGCGTTGCCACAGCGGCGGCGGCTGCGGCAAGCGAGCAGGGCCTTCGGAAGCAGCATCGGCGTCGGGTTCGCCAAGCTCCAGCACGTCAACGAACTCGCGGATGGCGTCGACGCCCTCAAGGCGGATGAGGGCGTTTTGCAGGCCCAACACTTCCTCTTGGAGTCCCTGGATGATCGTGTCGAGCAGGTCGCGTTGTCGCTCGCACTCGTCCAGCTTCTTCATGGACGAGGCCAGGGCGTCACGAAGTTCCATCGGAGATTGAACCTATACCGATTCAACCCCCATTTCCATACCCTTTCTTTTTGTGACAGAGGATTGACTACTTATGACGGAGGTCCGTACTTGTGCAAAGCCGCGTCACGGTGGTCGATTGCACCAAGAACGGCTCGTGGGTGGTCGTAGCCCTGGTGCCGACATGAGCGCGCCCGTCTGCGTCACCGTCGACCATCTGCGCGGTCCCGGCGACGACCGCCTGCTCGCGCTCCTCGAGCGGCACCACCTCCGCACGACGTTCTTCGTCGAAGGCCGGCACGCCGCGAGCCATCCGGGGAGCGTCGCCGATCTGGTGGAGCGGGGCCATGAGGTCGGGCTGCACGGCTGGGCCCACGAGGCGTGGGCCGAGCTCGACGAGGCGACGGCGCACGAGCTGCTGGCGCGAGGTGCCGATGTGCTGGCCGCGGCGGCAGGCGGCCCACCGGCGGGCTTTCGCGCCCCGGGCGGCGAGCGGGGTGCCCACACGGCCGCATTGCTGCGCGAGTGCGGCATCGACTACGACGCCAGCCTCGGAGACGGGCGCACGCCCCGTCTCCTGCCCGAGGGCATCGTGTCGCTCCCGTTCGTGTGGGGTCACGTCGACGGCGCCCACTACCTGCGTCCCGAGCCTGCGGCCCCGGCAGAGGTGGAGTCGCGTTGGCTCGGCACCCTGGACCGCGCCGTCGAGGACGGCGAGGCGGTGGTCTTCGTCGTGCACGCCCACATCTCGGGTCTCGACGACGACCGGCTCGGCGCGCTCGACCGGCTTCTGGCGCGGGTGGCGTCAGACGACCGGCTGGAGCCGCTGCAGATGTCGGAGCTCGCGCGCCGGGTCCGCGTCGCCGCGAGCCCTTCGACCGGCCCCTAGTCGAGGCGCCGTTCGAGCTCCAGCTCGTCGCGCAAGGGGATGCCGTCGAGGCCGGTGCGGGGTATACCGGGCTTGAGGCGGCGCCGTGCGTCGTCGACCGCGCCGGGCCGCAGCGCGCACAGCGAGAAGCCCCGGCGTTGGTAGAAGCGCAGGGCGCGGAGGTTGTCGTTGGTGGTGACGACCCAGATGCGCCGGCATCCCGCCGCACGCGTCACCAGCGCGTCGACGAGCGCGGTGCCGATGCCTCCCGCCTGGGTCGCGGCGACGAGCGCGAACAGCTCGCAGTCGTCGCCGTCGGGCCGGTAGAAGAGGAGCCCGAGCCCACGCCCGTCGTCCTCGGCGACGAGGCCGGGCATGTCCAGCGCGTTCAAGGCCTCACCCCGCCGCGCCTGCACCGCGTCGCCGAGCTCGCGGTCGAGCAGGTCGGCTGCCCACGCCCGGTCGGTGGCGGGGTCGAAGGCCCGCACCGTCACCGTCACTCGAGGAACATCGTCACTCGAGGAACATCGTCACTCGAGGAACATCGCCATCAGAGCCAGACGAGGGGGTCGACGGGAACGCCGTTCACGCGCACCTCGAAGTGCAGGTGGGCGCCCGTGCAGATCCCGGTGCAACCGACGGCGCCGATGAGCTGACCCCTGGTGATCACGTCGCCCGCCTTCACGAGCACCACGCTCTGGTGCGCGTAGAGGGTGGCGAGGGCGTGCCCGTGATCGATCAGGGTGGCGT
>JBBQYZ010000398.1:0-4234 GCA_038208205.1 Gemmatimonadales bacterium
CTGTTCTTCGACGAGATCGCGATCCTGCTGCCTGAGTACATGCGGGGGCGCCACGTGATCGCCGATCCGACGCTTGCCGGGCCAATCGAGGACCTCGGCCTCCTGCGCGTGATCGAGCCGGAGACCTTCGTAGACGATGTCACGGCTGCACAGTTGGCCGAGGTGATTGGTGCGCTGGTCGAGGGCGGCGCGTTCGACGATCTCGGAGACGTCGACCGGCTGGCCGAGCTGTCGATGTCACGCATGGGGATGGCCTCGCTGCGGGCGGTGGCAGAGTCCGTGAACGCCAAGCTCCAAGAACGTGGCCTGGCGAAGACGACCGAGGACGGGGTGTCGATCCCGATGCACCCGGTCGTGCGCAGCGCGTATCTGCTGGTGCTCGCACAGCTCTCACGAGAGACCGGCGCGAGGCAAGGCCTCGACCTTCATCCGGTGACGAACGCTCGGAGGGCCGGGTCCGGATTTCGCCGCCTGCTCGACGTCGACGTGATGCCCTCGCGCGGCCAGGTCGTGGACTTTGATCTCGAGGTCGTGACGGTCGACCTCGACACGATCCCGCTCGAGGACGTGCTCGCGTTCAAGCGGGAGTCCGGCGGCGCTCATCGGCGCTACATGCAGAATCTGCGCGCGTTCACGCTCGAGCTTTCGTTGATGGAAGAGGCCGACCGTGCGCGAGCGCTGGCCGATCGGCGAGCCGACCTGCAGGACGAGGCGCGAGACCTGCGTGACCGCGCGACCAAAGCTTGGCGGAGCCCCAAGGGTGTATCGGGGTTCGGACTGGGGATAGCGGGCGCTGCGTGGTCGGTCGCGAGTGGCAATCCGGTGCCCGCCGTGCTGGCCGCTATCGGTGCCGGCCTCGGCATGGTTCCGGCCAAGGCCGAGGGCAGCGCGTACTCGTATCTCTTCGAGGCGCGCCAGCGGCTGCGGTGAGCTGACGAGGAGCACCGGCGAACCCGGCATACATAAGTTCACAGGATCTTGTGAACTCCGGTGAATATCTGTACGGTCGAGCCACCAGTGGCGAAGAACCCGTACAAGCCCGGTGTGGGCACGCGTCCGCCCTTCCTGGCTGGCCGCGACGACCAGCTGCGACGCTTCGCGCGTCTGATCGAGGACTACCCCGAGAAGCGGGGCAACCTTCGCATCACGGGGCTGCGAGGGGTCGGGAAGACCGTGCTGCTCAAGGAGTTCGAGCGCACTGCCAAGCACGCCGGGTGGGTCGTCGTGCGTCGCGACCTCAGTCCTCGGCTCTGCGGCGAGGACGCCTTTGCGACCGCGATCGCCGACCACATGCGCGACGCGGTCGAGCAGCTCAGCGTGGTGGCTCGCATCAAGGGGAAGGTTGCTGATGCGGCGAAGTCTGCGATCGGGCAGGTCTCGGTTGATCTCGGAGACGGCGTCACGGTCTCGCTGGGCACGGGGCGCAGCTCCGAGTCCAGATCAGTGCTCGAAGACCGCCTCCGGGTCGCGCTCACAGAGCTCGGCGTCGCCGCGCGGGGTAGGGGCGTCGCGTTTCTCTTTGACGAGGCGCACACGATGTATGACCAGCCGAAGAAGCAGCAGTACCCGCTCGGTGCGCTGCTGTCTGCGTTGGTGGCCGCCCAGGACGACGATGACGACCCCTTGCCGGTCATGATCGTGCTCTGCGGCCTGCCGCCGTTGATCGGCAACATCCACCGTGCGCGAAGCAACGCCGAGCGCCTCTTCAAGGCGGAGCAGATCGCGAATCTCGGCCTCGAAGCGGAGGATGGAGGGTTGAGCGACGCGGGCCTCGCGCTCGTCAACCCAGCACGCGACTCGGGTGAGATCTCTTTCGTGGACGAGATCGCGGAAGCCATCGCTCGTGACGTTGACGGGTACCCGTACTTCATCCAGTGGTTCGGCGAGGCGCTGTGGGATGCCGCCGATGTCGAGGGCCGCGGTGTCATAGATGCCGACCTGTATGCGACCCACCGACAGATCGTGCAGCGCGCGCTCGACGAGGAGTTCTTCGAGCCGCGTTACCGTGATGCGCGGCGCGCGGACCAAGGAACAATGCGGGTGGCGGCCAGCTTGGGTGGAGAGCGCTTCGAGAAGAACGAGATCGATGGGGCGACGACGAAGTCCTCAGGGGCGATCGCGCAGAGCCTGAATCGGCTGATCGGCGACAATCTCCTCTTCCGCGACGACCACGGGGTCTACGCCTACACCGCGCCGCTGTTCGGCGACTTCATGCGCCGTCGCCACCCGCGACTGGAGGAGGACGTCTGACCATGGATCGCGCGTGGGTCCAGATCAGCCCTTCCGAGTTCTCGTGGGAGCGCGACGCGCTGGCGTTCCTCAAGGAACGCCTGCCCGACCACGAGCCGTACCGAGCGTGGGCGAACTTCGAGTTCCTGCTCGACGGCTCGATCGGGGAAGTCGACGTCCTCGTCATCAGCCCGAAGGGTGTCTTCCTCGTCGAGATCAAGAGCTGGCCAGGCGTCGTCAGCGGCGACGCCGGCACCTGGCGTCGTACGTCTCCCGGCCACACGAGAGAGCGCAGCGACGACAACCCCCTCCTGCTAACGAACCGCAAGGCCAAGCGCCTCAAGTCGCTGCTCGGTCGCCAGCCGGCGTTCCGCGGCCAGCAGCCTCCTTACATTGCCGCGCTCGTCTTCCTGTCTCATCCCGGACTGGACTGCCGCCTGGATTCCAGCGGCCGGGACGGCATCACTGGCCTCGGTAAGGATGAGGAGGGAGCCCAGCTTCAGAAGGGCGGGCTCCCCGGCGTCATCGACGTGATCTCTCGCATCACTCCAGACGAACACGCCGCTCTCGGCCGCCGTCGCATCGACAAGCCGATGGCGAAGCGCATCGCGCAGGCGCTTGAGCAGGCGGGTGTCAGGCCATCCCAGCGCACGCGGAAAGTCGGCGACCTGGAACTCAGGGAGCTTCTCGACGAGGGACCTGGCTACCAGGACTTCGCCGCCGTCCACCCGCGCTCGGAACACGCGCACCGTCGCGTCCGGATCTACGGCACCCCCGACGCTGATCCGCTCCAGCGCGAGCAGATCACGCGCGCGGCCCAGCGCGAGTTCGAGCTCCTCGCACCGGTTCAGCACCCAGGCATCGTGCACGCGATGGACCTCCACGAGCACGAGCTTGGGCCTGCACTCGTGTTCGAGCGCGACCCAACCGAGATCCGCCTTGACCACTACCTCGACCAACGCGGCAGCTCGCTGAGCTTGTTCGATCGCCTCGCCCTGGTCCGCGACCTCGCGGAGACGGTCGCGTCGGCGCACGGTCGCCGGCTTACGCACCGCGCGCTGTCCCCTCGCAGCGTCCTCGTCGTGCGCCCGGGAACCCCGCAGCAGCGCTTCTGCATCATCAACTGGCAGACAGGCGCACGCGCCGGCGGCAGCTCGTTCCCGGACACCGTCCAAGGCACCAGTCATGTCGATGAGCTCATCGATACGGACACCGCGCCCTACCTGGCCCCCGAGGCGCTCACGGTTGCCGACGCCGATCCCCAGCTCCTGGACGTCTTCTCGCTCGGGGCGATCGCTTACCACGTCTTCACCGATCAACCGCCGGCGACCTCGCTGGCGGCGCTGACTGACCGCCTCCAGCGGGACGGGGCCTTGGAGGTCTCTGCGATCCTCGACGGCGCCGGCGAGTACCTCGCCGCCCTCGTCCGTGACGCGACGGCGGGCGACGCGACCCAGCGGACCGTTTCGGTCGCAGATTTCATCGACGGGATCGCACTCGTCGAGGAGGAGCTCACCGAACCGGAGCAGCACGACGAACCCGAGGAGATCCATCCGCTCGCCGCTAAGCCGGGTGACGTCGTCGCGGGGTTCGAGGTCGTCAAGCGCCTCGGCCGCGGCTCGACTGCCGTCGCGCTGCTCGTTCGCGACGCTGACGCCCAGCATCGTGTGCTGAAGATCGCAGCGGACGCGGCTCGAAACGACCGGGTCCGGGAGGAGGGTGAGGTCCTCGCCAAGCTGCGGGACCGCACGATCATCGCGGTGCACGGCGAGCCGATCGACGTCGCCGGCCACACCGGTCTCGTCCTCACCAACGCCACCGAAGGGACGCTGGCTCATCGGCTGCACAATCAGGGGCGCCTCAGCCTGGGCGACCTCGAACGTTGGGGCGCAGACCTCCTCTCCGCGGTCAGTTATCTCGAACGCGAGGCGATCCCGCACCGCGACATCAAGCCCGAGAATCTCGGCATCGTCGAAGCGGGGGCGCGCAAGCAGCGCCATCTCGT
>JBBQYZ010000399.1:0-4229 GCA_038208205.1 Gemmatimonadales bacterium
GCGCTCCACGCGAGGAGCGCCGGAAAGACCAGCGTGAGCCCCACCAGCGCCGCGGTCGGCAGTCGTGTCACTGCCGCGAGGGTGGACGCCACGGGAGCAAGGGAGCCGGATGCCGCGTCGATGAGGAGGAGCGCCCCCCACCCAAGCGATGCCGCCATCGCAACGCGCCAGCCTCCGCCCCTCTGTTCGCGAACGGCGAATCCGGCGACGAGCGCCCCGACGAGCACGCCCCACCAGCCGAGCACCCAGGTCAGCGCGGCGATCGAGATCGCCACCAGCACCACGAACGCGGCGGTCCCTTTCACCGCGCCGGATGCAACTGCAGCGTCGCCGAGCGGTGCGACGCCTCAAGCGCGGCCGGCGTACGGGGAAGCCGAACAGCCTCGAGCTCGCCCCTCGCCCACAATGGAAGTCGATCGCGATAGCGCGGGCTCACCGGATTCCCCGACTGCCCACCGGGATACGTGGACCACGCGCGCAGCGCGGGCCCGAGCTCCACCACCATCCGCCAGCTCGCGCCGTGCGCTCCCGAGCCCGTGGTGGGGGAGAGCGTCCCGGGGCCACCTTGCGCCGGCACCTCGAGCGCCGAGAGGGCGGGCAAGCGTAACAGATGGCTGACGCGCGCATGACGGACGTGGTCCCAGCGCCAACCGTCGCCGTCCGGATCTCCGTACGCTGCACGCGTCGACGCCAGCGCCGCCACCAGGCTCGCGGCGAGGATGTCGTCGCGCCGCTCGACCGCCCGCGAGCCGCGGTCGTCCCACCACACGCTCGCCGAGTCGGCCAGCAGTTCGGCAAGCACGGCGCTGTTCGGCGTCGCGACGCGGGTGCCGCCCGGCGACACCGCCAGCTCATCCCATGTCCGCGCGACGAGCTCCGTCATCGCACTCTCGAACAGCACTGCACGGTGGTCGTCGCGCGTGTAGCGGCGCGTCCATTCGCCGAGCAGGCGCGACGCCTCGGCGAGCCGTGCACCATCGACAGTCGACGCGCGTGCCCCTTCGCGTGTCCCGGCCTGCGCGAGAACATTGTGGGCGGCAGCGATGAAGTACGGAGCGAACAGCTCCGCGCGCGCGCTACCTGGATCGGTCTGGTATCGGCGCATCGCGTCCGGCGTGACGAGCGTATCGGCGCGCAGCAGGGTGTTGATGCGCAGTGCGCGCCAGGCGTCGTAGCTGCCGCCCCACCATCCCACCGCGGCCCGGGGATCGATTGGCTGCTGGTTGGCCGACGCGAGGTAGCCCTGCGGTGGATCGAGCGACTGTGGCCAGCTGCCCACCGGGAGGTCGCCGGTCCAGTCGTTCGCGCTCGTCGAGCCGTCGCGCACGACGTCGCCGCGGCCGTCGCCCGGCCGCACCGGGAACCGACCGACCGTCCGGATTGCGATGTGCCCGCCGCGGTCGGCGGCGAGCATGTTCTGCGCGGGGGCGCGATACCAACGAGCAAAGGCGTCTTCCACTTCGATCGCGCTGCGCGCGTGCGAGGCCGCGAGGAACCCGTCCAACTCCCGACCACTCTCCAGCACCGTCCAGCGCATGGAGAGCCAGCGGCCCCCCACCCGGCGCATCGGCCCGCGGTGCGTGAAGTAGAGCGTATCGGATCCCACCACCGCTCCGTCGCGTCCGACGTATCGCTCCACTCGCCGTTCCAACGGGCGCCACGCGCCATCGAGACGGTAGCGCGTGGGTTTCTTCTCGTCATCCACCCGTTCCGCGTACAGGTCGAGCACATCGACGCCCGCGTTCGTGAACGTCCAGGCCGCATCGCGGTTGAAGCCGATCACGATCGCTCCCGATCCCGGGATGGTGACCCCGTAGAGGTCGAGCGATCCGGGCACGACGAGATGCGCCTCGTACCAGATCGACGGAAGCGAGAGCTCGAGGTGCGGGTCGCCGGCGAGCAGCGCGTAGCCGCCGGCCGAGTGCCGTGGTGACACCGCCCAGTTGTTGCTGGCGAAGGAGCGCGGCTCCTCGTCGGCCACGAGCGTCCGCGCGAAGAGAAATGCGCGCATCGCGGTAGCGGCGGCCACGGTCGTTGTCTCGGGTGCACCGGGGGGCGGAAGGGGCTTGAAGTCGAAACGAGCCTGGCTCTGGCCGTTCGGCTGAACGGGCTCCTGGATCGGCTGTGCCTGGGGAAAGAGTGCATCCGCCGCGCGCGCGCCCACGCGCGCCGCCGCCGATGCGTGGTCCGTTTCGGTCGCGAGCGAGGCGAGCGTCCATCCCATCCGGTTGAACAGGTGGTACGAATCCGTGATGGTCCACTCGCCGGGACGGGTGCCGAGCAGCCTGAACTCGAGGGGTAGCTCGCTGGCCGGCATCTGTCGGACGTAGGCATTGATGCCGTCGGCGTAGGCGCGCATCACCTGCACGGCGGGCGAGCTGTCGTTCGCGGCGACGGCCAGACGCTCGGCTGCACGGGGCAAGCCTAGGCGGCGCATCTCCCGATCCAGCGGAAGCGCGGCGGTGCCGGCGAGCTCGGTGAGCCGCCCGCTCGCGGCCATCGTCTGCAGGTAGAGCTGGAAGAGCCGGTCGCGCGCAGTGACGAAGCCCAGCGCTCGGTAGGCGTCGGCCTCTGAGGTGGCGAAGATGTGCGGAACGGCGCGGTCGTCGTAGACGACGGTCACCGTCGCGCCCAGACCGGACACCGGGGCCTCGGCCTCGCGCGGCATCACTGCGGACCGCGCCAGCGACCAGGCTCCGTGGGCGGGCTCCAGAAAGGCTCCGAGCGCGGGTGCCGATCCCACGCGATGCGCTCCCACGAACAGGCAGGCGGCGAGGAGCGGGAGGGCGAGGACGAGCCGACGCATCAGGGATGAGAATGTCGCAAGCGCAGCCCTGGCCAGCTAGAGCCGTCATGAGTTCGGATTCGGCGCACCGGACAAGGTGCGCCGAGTCGCCTCGCGTCCTCTAGTGTCCGGCCACGACCCAGATGAACGGCCCCGTCGGCTCCCGTCCGGCTGGCAGGCCGCGCGGGACACCGTTCACCTTGGGACCGAGCGACTTGATGTAGCGGTACATCGCGCGCATGTCGCGCTCGCTCAACTGTGCGGTGTTCCACCAGGGCATCGGTGGCTTCCCGTCCCCGTCGTCGGACGTCTTGAGGATCTGCACCCAGCGATCCTCGCTCTGCCGCTGCACGATCGTGCGCAGGTTCTTTCCGTACGTCGTGCCCCACGGGCCCCGGAAACCCAGGTTGAGCCCCGCGAGCCGGTCGGCCGACGGCACCGTGCCCTGACTCTCCGACCATCCCTGGGTGTGGCAGTCGTTGCAGCTGCCGGCGATCGTGAGGTACTCGCCCGCCTGCTCCATCGACATCGCCGACACTGCGGGTGCGCCACCGGGCTGGATGCCGACGGCGCTCGACGATGACGTCGGCGCGTTCGTCGCGCTGCCGGCTCCGCCCCGGGTCTGGCAGGCGAGGGCGCCGGCGAGCAGGGTCGCGAGGAACACGGAGGGAATGGCGGGGGAGTAGGGCATCGATTCGTGAGGGCTGTTGGCACCGACGAGTGCCGTCGGTCGACGGGTGAGCTACGGCGGAAACGTGGCAAAGGTTGGTCCCGCCGACGAAAGCTGCCGGCGCCTGCCCACTATCATGTCACCGCCTCGTTGTCGCTGACGTCGTCAGCCAGCGGATTGACGACCTGCCGCGCTGGCGGCACGATTCGGCAGCCCCACCTCGCGCCCGAGCATTCAAACCTTCTGGCCGGTTCGAGTATCCCATTCAGTGACCGGATTGGAGACTTCGACGACCGATGATGGCAGTGGCCCTACCCGAGCACACGACAGCCCCCGCGTCGAACGGAGCTGACCCGGACGTGGCCCTCGCGGCCGCGGGAGACCGTCGTGCCTTCGAGCGGCTCTACCATGGCCACGTGTCCCGCGTCTTCTCCCTCTGCGCCCGGATGGTCAACGACCGAACGCGCGCCGAGGAGCTCACACAGGACGTCTTCGTCCGGGCCTGGGAGAAGCTGCACCTCTTTCGGGGCGAGGCGGCGTTCGGCACCTGGCTGCACCGCATGACGGTGAACCTGGTGCTGAACGACCGGAAGACCGAGGGACGGCAGCGGGCGCGGTTCGAGGAGGACGACGACGGGAGCGCCATCGACGCGCTTCCCACTCGTCCCCTCGCACCCGGCGACCGGATGGATCTGGAGCAGGCGATCGCGCGGTTGCCGAAGGGAGCGCGGCGGGTGTTCACGCTCCACGATGTGGAGGGATACAAGCACGAAG
>JBBQYZ010000400.1:0-4228 GCA_038208205.1 Gemmatimonadales bacterium
CCCATCTCGCGCTCGGAGCGGGAGACCAACCCCAACTTCCGGAGCTGATCGCCGCTGGAGTGCGAACCGGTCAGGGCGAGCGTGCCTCGGCCGGTCCGCCACCCCCCGGTACCCTGTCCATCGCTGGTTCGCCTCGCAGCGCCCGTGCCAGCGCCGCGCCAGCGACCATCGCCACGATCGTCGCGACGGCACCCGTGCGGACACGGTCCAGGGCACGCGTCTCCATTTCCAGCACCTCGTCCCGTGCAATCGTGACCCGCTGATACAGCGTCCGCGCGCTCCCCGGCGACGAGACATCGGTGACGCTCGGCACTTCCATGACCAGCGAATCCAGAGCGGTGGAGTAGAGCGTCCCACGCCACTCTCGGCCTGCCGGCGCACCGAAGAAGGCCGAGAGTCGATCGGACGCGGCGGCCGAGATACGCGCGCGAACCACTGTGCCGGGCCGCACCGCCAGGGGCGCGATCGGCACGTAGCTATAGCACGCCGAGCAGAAGACGATCACGACGCAGGATGCCTTGCGCATGTGTTGAGTATATAGCACACGGCGGGGACGGAAAGCGCTTGGGCTAGAACGCCGTCAGCACTCCGACCAGGATCTCCCCATCATTGTTGGACCTTGCGCCGCGCGCTACGGCCCGGCTGTCGAACCCGTCGCGAAACGACAGGGTGAGCCCGGCAGTCCGCGTCAGCTTCATCTTCAACGCCGTCACGGACAGAATCGTGTAGTCGCCGAAATCCGACAGCGCCGGTGAATACGACGTCTCGTTCGATGCGGACATGGTCGGGTTGAAGTCGCGCCGCACGCGGAGGCTCGTGGCACCGCGCGCGAGCGTGGTGGAGCCTCGCGCACTGCCGGCCGACAATGGTGTGGTTCGCTCGCCGTCGATGCCCGCACTGGCGATCACGTCGGTCTGCGGCGTGCGGATGATGTTCAGGCGCTCGCCTCCACCGGCGCGGTACCGACGAGCGATCTGGCTCTCGAGGCTCGACTCCACCGACGCCCGCACGAATGGAGACAGGCGCGCGAATGGGCGCCAGTCGTAGTTCGACGCACCGATCCACGACCGCTTGCTCACGACGGTTCCCGTCGCGTCGGTCGTGGTCTGGCCATAGTTGTACCTGAGCTGTGTCCTCACGGACGACGCGCTATCGATCCGTTCGCGCTCCGCCCTCAGCGCGGCGAGAATCTGGCGCGTGTTGCCGAAATAGACATTGCCGCTCAGCTCCCCTTCGGTCTTCTGTCCGATCGTCTGGGCGTGCGACGGGGTGTGGGGGAGGAGACAACCTACGATGGCGAGCAGACCAACTCCGTTCAGGCGCCGCAAAACATGTCGCATCGTTGGTCACCTTGTCCCGGTGAGAGTGACGGAGCACGATCGTTCACCGAGATGGGAACGCACGCCGTGCCTCACTTCCTCTTGATCTGCACAAGCCGTTCTTTCGCCAGCCGCCGCCCGGTGGGGGTCGCGGCGAGCCCGCCGCCCGCCGTCTCGCGATACCGCACGTCCATCGTGCGCCCGATCTCGCCCATCACGTCGATCACCTCGTCGACCGGGATCTTGAACTCCACACCGGCCATCGCGAGCTCGATGCCGGTGAGGGCGATGGCGCTGCCGGTGGCGTTCCGGAACACGCAGGGAAGCTCCACGAGTCCGCCCAGGGGATCGCAGACCAGACCCAGCGTGCCCTGCATGGCGAGCGCGGTGGCGTGACCCACCTGCGAGGGCATTCCGCCAAGCATCTCCGTGGCCGCACCCGCAGCCATCGCCGCGGCCGATCCCGTCTCGGCCTGGCAACCACCCTCTGCGCCCGACAGCGAAGCGCGTTCGGCGATCACCGCGCCGATCAGGCCGGCCACCGCGAGCGCGCTGACCACCGCCTCGTCACCGATGCCACGCGCCTCGGCCAATCCCGTGAGGACTGCTGGGAGTACGCCCGCCCCACCGGCGGTGGGTGCGGCGACGATCACGCCCATCGCCGCGTTGACCTCCTGGACCGCGAGCGCCCGCGCGAGGATGTCGCGGAACGGGGTGTCGGCCAGCGGGCCGGCGGGGCCGGTTCGCAGCTTGGCCGCGTCGCCTCCCACGAGCCCCGAGGCGGAGTAGAGATCACCGGTCATCCCCTGCCCCACGGCGCTGCGCATCACGACCAGTGCCCGTGCGAGTGCCGATCGGATGTCGTCGACCGTGCGACCCTGGTCGCGACTCTCGGTCTCGAGGGCGAGCTCCGCGAGCGAGATCTGACGAGCTTCCGCGTCGCGGATGGCGTCGCCGAGGGACTTGTACATCAGGCGCTCACCTTGTCCAGGCGGAAGGCCCAACGCACCCAGGGAAGAGTGCGGATCTGGTCGCGCACCTGCTCGCTCGGAACGTCGTCGATCTCGATGACCATGAAGGCGTCCCCCCCTCGCTCTTTCCGAGTGAGGCGCAGCGTGGCGATGTTGAGCGAGTGCTCGGCGAGGAGCGTCGCGATCCGGGCGACGGAGCCCTTCACGTCTTCGGCGACAAGCACGATGGTATGATAGTTCCCGGTGACCTCGACGGGATAGCCGTCGATGTCGGTCACGAGCACGCGTCCGGCACCGAGTGACGAACCGGTCATCGTGGCGTGCCGGTCACCGCGCTCGAGGGTGAGCCGCACCGTGTTGGGGTGCGCGTCGTCGGAGAGCGTGGTCTTCTCGAAGCGATAGTCGAGCCCTTCGCGCTCCGCCATCTCGAGCGCGGTGCGGAGGCGTTCGTCGTCGGGCCGAAATCCCATCAGCCCCCCGACGATCGCCTTGTCGGTGCCGTGCCCCTCACCAGTTCGGGCGAACGACCCGTGCAGCTCCATGCGCGCCCGTTGCGGTGTGCCGCCCACCAGGCACCGGGCGAGCAGACCAATCCGGCAGGCGCCCGCAGTGTGGGACGACGAAGGCCCCACCATGACCGGACCAATGATGTCGAGGAGGGAGACCATGAGAGAAGGTAGACGAATGCCTAGCGGCCGACCAGCGTCCTGAGCAGCATCGGCGCGAGATACCGCCCGGTGTGGCTTGCCTCCACCTTCACTACCTCTTCTGGGGTGCCCGCCGCGACCACCAATCCGCCGCGCGTGCCGCCCTCCGGCCCGAGATCGATGATCCAATCGGCCGTCTTGATGACGTCGAGGTTGTGCTCGATCACGAGCACGGTGTTGCCGCGCTCCACGAGCCGATGCAGTACGTGCAACAGTACGCGCACGTCCTCGAAGTGCAGGCCCGTCGTCGGCTCGTCGAGGATGTAGAATGTTCGCCCGGTGTCCCGCTTGGACAGCTCGGTCGCGAGCTTGATCCGCTGCGCCTCTCCGCCAGACAGCGTCGTCGCGCTCTGGCCGAGGTGGATGTAACCCAATCCGACGTCGTTGAGCGTCTCGAGCTTCTGACGCACGCGCGGTTGGTTCTCGAAGAACGCCAGCGCGTCCTCCACCGTCATCTCCAGCACATCGGCGATGCTCTGGCCGCGAAAGCGGACCTCGAGTGTCTCGCGGTTGTAGCGCTTGCCCTTGCACACCTCGCAGGGCACGTAGACGTCGGGAAGAAAGTGCATCTCGATCTTCACGAGCCCGTCGCCCTGGCACGCCTCGCAGCGGCCCCCCTTCACATTGAACGAGAAGCGGCCCGGCCCGTATCCGCGGATCTTCGCCTCGGGGAGCTCGGAGAACAGCTCGCGAATGGGGGTGAACAGTCCGGTGTACGTCGCCGGATTGGAGCGCGGCGTCCGACCGATCGGCGACTGGTCGATGTCGATGACCTTGTCGATGTGCTCGAGGCCCGTGATGCGGTCGTGCAGTCCCGGGATGACGCGCGCGCGGTAGAAGTGGCGTGCGAGCGACTGGTGCAGGATGTCCTCGATCAGCGTCGACTTGCCCGACCCGCTCACGCCGGTGACGGCGACGAACAGCCCGAGCGGGAGCTCCACGGTCACGTTGCGCAGGTTGTGCTCGCGCGCGTTGACGATGCGAATGAGCTTCTTCGGATCGAGCGGCCGGCGCTCGGCGGGGACGGCGATCTCGCTCTCCCCGCTCAGAAACCGGCCGGTGATCGAGCGCGGATTGGCGATGATCTCCTCCACCGTGCCCTGCGCGATGATCTCACCGCCGTGCTTGCCGGCGCCCGGACCCATGTCGATCACGTAGTCGGCGGCGCGCATCGTCTCCTCGTCGTGCTCGACGACGATGACCGTGTTGCCCAGGTCGCGCAGCTGCTCGA
>JBBQYZ010000401.1:0-4222 GCA_038208205.1 Gemmatimonadales bacterium
GAAGATCGGCGGGCTCGTGCTGCTCGACGTCCCGGGCCGTATCGCCCGCCTCCTGCTCGACCTGGTGGCCGAATCCGGCTCCGACATGATCGAGAAGCCCCTCACCCACCAGACCATTGCCCAGATGATCGGAGCGAGCCGCGAAACGGTGTCGCGGGCGATGAAGGAGTTTCAGGACGCGGGGCTCATACGCGTCGAGCGCCGCCGGATCGCGGTCGGCGATCGCGACGCCCTCGAAAAGCGCTCTCAGGTCCGGATGTGACGGTCGTCACTGCCGACCGGTGAGGACTCTGCTGGCGGGACGTGCCGCCGCGAGCCCAGAGTGGGACGTGCGTGACCGTCGGTGCGCCACCCGATGAGCTTCTCCCTCCGCTTCTGGGGCACGCGCGGATCGATTCCGAGTCCGGGCGCAGCCACCATGCGCTACGGGGGCAACACGCCCTGTGTCGAGCTGCGAACGACCGACGGCTGGCTGGTCATCCTCGACGCCGGAACGGGGATCAGGGAGCTTGGGCGCTCCCTTCTGGAACAGGCCAACGGCAACGCCGTGGCCGGCGACATCTTCCTCACACACGCGCACTGGGATCACATCCAGGGGATCCCGTTCTTCGCTCCCCTGTTCAAGCGCGGAAACCATTTCACGATCTGGGGCTCCGGTTCCCTTCAGACGAGCATCGACCGGGTGGTCCGGGATCAGATGTCGCCGGTGGTCTTCCCGGTGTCCTTCGAGGAGCTCCAGGCCCGGATCGATTTCCAGGAGCTCGCGGAGGAGCGGCGCGCCGGCCGGGGGTACGAGGTCTCAGCGATCGCGGTGCGGCACCCGGGGGGCGCGCTGGGCTACCGATTCACGGACGGTAACGGCAGGGGTGGTGGGCTCGTCTATGTCTCGGACAACGAGCTCAATACCCTGGCACGGTATGACGACCCGCCGCATTGGCGCGAGCGGCTGGTCGCGTTCGTGAAGGGGGCGGCCGTGCTCGTCCATGACACCATGTACACGAACGAGGAGTACCCGAGCTTCATCGGCTGGGGGCACTCCACGTACGAGGACGCGGTGGAGCTCGCGATCGACGCGGAGGTGGAGCGGCTGGTGCTCTTCCATCACCGTCCGGAGCGTACTGACGACGAGGTGGACCGCTGCATGGCGGCCTGTCGCGCGCTGGTCGTGTCGCGTGGCTCGCGGCTGGAAGTACTGGCCGCGGCCGAAGGGATGTCGCTGACGGTTTGACCTGGAGGCTCGCATGACTCGCATCGCCCGCATCACGACGGCACTCGCCGCCGCCGCCGCCGTCTCTCTCGCCGCGCCCGCTGCGCTGCGCGCGCAGGACGCCTCGCTGCCAACGGTCGCGATCATGCCCTTCGTCAACGCTGGACGCGCCACCGGGGCGCGAGCGTACGACGGGCTCGGGACGTCCGTGGCGGATTTCCTCGTCACCTCGCTCTCGGCGAACGAGCGACTGCGCGTCCTCCCGCGGGAACAGGCGCAGCGCGCAATCGAAACGCAACGACGGTCTGGAACCGCCGACCGGGGATCGGCACAGCGCGCGGGACGGGAGTTGAACGCGCGAGCCGTCATCGTGGGCACCTACGACGTCGACGCGCGTGGCTTCATGCGGCTCGACAGTCGTGGACTGGACGTGGCGTCCGGCGAGGTGCTCTTCACCGAACGCGTGCAGGGCCGCGCCGACGACGTCGTCGCCCTCTCGGAGCGGCTCGGTACCCGGATGACCGCCGGGCTGCAGTGGCCTCCCTCGGGAGCCGGGAGCGCCGGCGCCCCGCTGACGGCGCAGCAGGCGACGCTCTACGGGCGGGCGCTCGACTTCGCCGATCACGGAGACCGCGCGCGCGCGACCGAGTCGTACGAGGCGTTGCTCAAGGACGTCCCGGACTACGCGCCCGCCCGGCGCGCGCTGTCGCGACTCAAGCCGTCGCCCTGACACGCCGACGCCGTGATCCACCCCCGTACGCCTGGCTGCGTGGGGGGGCCGGAGACCAGCCCGCGCGCCCGCGATGACGAAGCCTCTACTTCTCTCCGCCCTCGGACGCACCATCTCCGCCGCCCCGCTGGGACGGCGCGGCGACGATGTGGAAGTGCGCCGCATTCCCGCGCTGCCCACCGCGCGCGCGCTGGACCCGGACCGGCCCACGGTGATCGCGCTCGATCGGGCGCTGCTGACGAGCGCCGGCGACGACCCCGAGCGGCTGCGCGAGCTGGCGGGCGTCGCCGCACTCGTGGGCCTGGGCGACTCCGGGGAAGAGGAGCCGCCAGCCGACTTCCCCGTCGAGCTTCTCAGCGGGTTCGTCGCTGGCGACGCCCCCGTGGGCGCCGTGATCGCGGCGCTGCGGGGTGCGTTTCATCACGCCGCCGCGCTGGTCGCCACGCGCCGCGCCCGCGCCCATGCGGATGAACGCGCGCGTGAGCTCGCGGAGCTGACGGCGATCGGCGTCGCCCTCACCACTGAGCGCGACCTGCATACCCTGCTGGAGCTGATCCTCACCCAGGCGCGCCGTGTGACCTTGAGCGACGCAGGCTCGCTCTACCTGGTCGAGCGCGACGAGAGCGGCACCCCGACGGACCTGCGCTTCGCGATGGCGCAGAACCATACGTTGCCAGGCATCCCTTTCTCGACGTTCAGCGTGCCGATCGACCACGCGAGCCTCGCCGGATACGCCGCCGCGACCGGCGAGCCGCTCGTCATCGGCGACGTCTATCTCCTGCCCGACGACGTCAGCTACCGGCAGAACCGGAGCTTCGACGACGCGTTCGGCTACCGCACCAAGTCGATGCTCGTGCTCCCGATGAAGTCGCACCGCGACGAGATCGTGGGCGTGCTGCAGCTGATCAACCGCAAGCGGAGCCCGGACATGCGACTGATGTCGGACGACGCGGTCGATCGCGAGGTCGTCACGTACGACGAGCGCAGCGTGGAGGTGTGCACGGCGCTGGCGTCGCAGGCCGCGGTCGCGATCGAGAACGGACGGCTCTACGAAGACATCGAGCGGTTGTTCGAAGGGTTCGTCACCGCTGCGGTGACGGCGATCGAGTCGCGCGACCCGACGACCTCGGGTCACTCCGGCCGCGTCGCGACGCTGACCGTGGGACTCGCGGAGGTGGTGGACAAGATCACCACCGGGCCCTACCGGCACATCACCTTCTCCCGCCAGCAGCTACGCGAGCTGCGTTACGCCGGCCTGCTGCACGATTTCGGAAAGGTCGGCGTGCGGGAGCAGGTGCTGGTCAAGGAGAAGAAGCTCTACCCGCAGGATCTCGAGCTCATCCGCCATCGCTTCGCGTACCTGGTCCAGCGGGCCGACCTGGAGTTCGAGAAGATGCGCGCCGACTTCCTGCTTGCGCGCGGACGGGAGGGTTACGACGAGACGCTCGCGCGGCTGGAGGAGGCTCGCCGCGGTCGGCGGCGCGAGCTGAGATTCTTTCTCGAAGCGATCACGCACGCGAACGAGCCGACGGTGCTCGCCGAAGGCGATTTCGACGCGCTCTACGAGGTGCGCGACCGCACGTTCGTGGACTTCGAGGGACAGGTGCGCCCACTCCTGGAGGATCACGAGCTGCAGTTCCTCATGATCCGCAAGGGCAATCTGGACGACGCCGAGCGCCGCGAGATCGAGTCGCACGTCACGCACACGTTCCGCTTCCTCGAGCAGATTCCCTGGACTCGGGAGCTACGCGCGATCCCGCAGATCGCGTACGGGCACCACGAGAAGCTCAATGGCACGGGTTACCCGAATCAGCTCGGCGGAGTCGACATCCCGGTGCAGACGCGCATGATGACGATCTCGGACATCTACGACGCGCTCACCGCGACCGACCGGCCGTACAAGCGCGCGGTGTCGAGCGAGCGTGCGCTCGACATCCTGCAGATGGAAGCTCGACAGGGAATGCTTGACCGCTCGCTGCTCGACACCTTCGTCGATGCGCGGGTGTTCGACGCGGTCCCGCTCGGGAACGCCGGCGACGACTAGGCGAAGTCGCTCGAGTCAGGGCGCGCCATAACCTCCGCCCCCCGGCGTCTCGATCGTCACCACGTCGCCCGGTTGCAGCTCGACTCGGCACTTGGCCGGTAGCGTCTCGCCGTTGAGCAGGTTGCGTCCGTGGGCGCCAGGCGCGCCGCCGGCGGCGCCGCGCGGTGCGTATCGCCGGCGCTCGGTCAGGAGGGTCACGACGCACGGCTCGGTCGCGCGATAGGAGCGCACCACGCCCTCC
>JBBQYZ010000402.1:0-4204 GCA_038208205.1 Gemmatimonadales bacterium
GCCCCCAAGCTCGCTCGGCGCATCCGGCCGGACGAGACCGACCAAGACGTGCCACTCGCCGAGGTCAAGGTTGGCGATCGACTGCGCGTCCGGCCAGGTGAAAGGGTTCCGGTTGACGGAACCGTCCTCGAGGGGCGCAGCTCTGTCGACGAATCGATGATCACCGGTGAGTCGATCCCGGTGGAGAAAGAGATTGGCGCCCGCGTCGTCGGCGCGACGGTGAACGGCACGGGCAGTCTGGTGATGCGTGCCGAACGGGTGGGCTCGGAGACGCTGCTCGCGCAAATCGTCAAGATGGTCAGCGAGGCCCAGCGAAGCCGGGCACCGATCCAGCGGCTCGCCGATGTCGTGGCGAGTTACTTCGTTCCGGCGGTGGTTGTGACCGCGGTGATCACGTTCGCTGTCTGGAGCGTGGTTGGTCCCGAGCCTCGGCTCGCGCACGCGCTCGTGAACGCCATCGCTGTGCTGATCATTGCGTGTCCATGCGCGCTCGGGTTGGCGACGCCGATGTCAATCATGGTCGCGACAGGCAAGGCGGCGACCCTCGGGGTCCTGTTCAAGAACGCGGAGGCGATCGAGGTCCTTAGAAAGGTCGACACACTGGTCATCGACAAGACGGGAACGCTAACCGAGGGCAAGCCGAAGCTCGTGTCGGTCGTCCCGTTGGGTGACGTCGACGAGAACGAGCTCGTGGGGCTCGCTGCGACGCTCGAGCGCGGGAGCGAGCACCCACTCGCGGCGGCCATCGTCAATGGAGCAGCGGCGCGAGGCGTCGCTGTGGCGACGGCCGATTCCTTCGAGTCGCTCACGGGCAGGGGAGTGACAGGTAAGGTGCGCGGGCGTTCCGTCGCGCTCGGGAACGCCAGGCTGCTGGCGGAGCTTGGAATCGCCTCCGGGGTGGCGGCTGGGCGCGACGACGCACTTCGCTCCGATGGCGAGACGGTCATCTACATCGCCGTCGATGGGCGACTCGCGGGCCTCATCGGCGTAGCGGACCCGATCAAGGAGACGACGCCCGAAGCGCTCCGGCAACTGCGCGCCGAGGGGCTGCGCATCGTCATGTTGACGGGCGACAGTCGGACGACGGCGGAGGCCGTCGGCAAGAAACTCGGCATCGACGAGATCCTCGCGGAGGTGCTGCCAGCCGACAAAGTCGCGGCGATCAAGCGGCTGCAGGCCGCGGGACGGTTCGTGGCCATGGCGGGTGACGGGATCAATGATGCCCCGGCCTTGGCCCAAGCGCAGGTCGGCATCGCAATGGGCACAGGGACAGACGTCGCCATGGAAAGCGCCGGGGTGACGCTGGTGAAGGGTGATCTCCGCGGCATCGTCCGTGCGCGGCGCCTGAGCCGCGCGACCCTCGCGAACATCAAGCAGAACCTGTTCTTTGCGTTCGTCTACAACAGCGTTGGTATCCCGATCGCCGCAGGTGTGCTCTATCCGCTGTGGGGCCTGCTGCTCACGCCGGTGTTCGCGGCGGCAGCCATGGCTTTCAGCTCGGTGTCGGTGATCGGAAACGCATTGAGGCTTCGAAGAATCGACGCCTGACCGTCTGAGGTCGAACGACGCCAAGCGCCGCCACGACGGGCGAGGTGCCGTAGGTCGGCGGAACGTTATCGCCCCAGGACGCGCAGATCCTCGTCGAGGAGTCGCGCATAGTCGGAGTACATCGACGGCGTGAACAGGGCCAGGGCGTGACCGCGATCGTAGCTGTGCATGCGGCTCACGCCCCACGCCTCGGCCCACGCGGCCGTCTGGCCCGCGAGGGCCACGCGGTCGTAGCGGCCGTAGAGTACCGATATTCTCGCGGGATCGAGGCGCGGCTGATCCTCGGTAGGGTCCAGAGCCGCGTACGCGTCGAAAGCTACGTTTTGCGATAGCGCCTCGGTGCCGATCCGTCTTCGGAACGATCTCGCCTCCGGCTCATCGAGCAAAGTGGCCAGCCGGATCATCGGGATGAACACCGTCAGAAAGTCGAGCTTGTCCCAGGTGGCCGTGCGCAGCATGACCATCGCGCCTACGGAGCCGCCGAAGCCGCCCAGGGTGCTGACACCCTGAGCGCGAAGCCAGGCCATCAGACGACGCACGTCGGAGATCTCCTGGGCGAAGACATTCAGATGGTCTGCCAGGCTCGTGGCGAACACCGCGTCGCCTGACGCGAAGCCCGCGGGCGTGCGTTCGAGGTGATAGGGGGGCACCAGCATCACCACGTCCGCGCCGCGCCGAACGATCTCGCGCGTGAACCAGGAGATGGGAATGGATGCCAGGTCGATCACGTACTGGCCCGGCACCCAAAGGACGACCGCCCGCTCGCCGAGTTGGCCGTGGCGATAGACGTAGGCGCGGGCGAGGTTGGATTCGGCGTGGTCCAGTCTGATGGCGCTCGGGAAGCTGATGAGCTCCTCGGTCAGGCCTGGCTCGTCGAGCCGGAAGCCTTGCAGTGGCCTGGCGGTTACCGCCAAGTCTCCGGAGTGTGGTCGGGTCAGGAGCTCGAGCTCGGCAGCGCTTGCGTAGGGAGCTTTAACCAGGATCGGCGCTGGTGGAGCGCGGACTGCCACGGCGGCCATCATCGTGATGGCTCGCCTGTCGAGGGCCTCATTGAGAAACCGCGTTCCTGCGGCCAGCGGCACCCCAACGGCGAGCGCGGCGAGCACGGCGGCGCCGCCGACGAGAATTCGGGTGCGTCTGCTCAATGGGGACCGAGGCGTTGCGCTCACTCTATGCGTTCCAAAAGGGTGATCCGGAGCTCTCGGCCAAAGCCGAGACCGTTCACGGCAAGCTGGCGCGCGTTCTTGAGCGCCTCGGGAAGGAGCGCGAGCGCCTCGAGGTATCTGGAGTTCAGGGCCTTGCCAATGCCGAGCGCGGCCATCGTCATATTCTTCACTCTACTCGAGCCATTCCTCCCGATATGGATGAACGGAACGCCCGGCCGAGCGACCAGCGATGTGTTCGCCGGAGGCAGAGAAGAGATGACCGGATCATGGAACGACGACATTCTTTCATGTCGGGAAAGTGACGAATGTCGCGGCGGCGCGATAGGGGCCGACTGGAACGGCGTGGTCCTCCGCTGAGGCCATGAATTTCGAACCGGCCAAACCGCGTACGATCTCTCCGAACCGCCGAACACGGCTCTCCATCCTACCGAGGTCCGTTTCGGACAGGTCGATGAGGCCGCTCTCGAGCGCCACATTCGACGGCCATAGTCGCTGTAGAGAAGACCACTCATTCTGAGCGTCGGAGCTGGCGAAAACCACGTAAGGCTGGATGTCGGCCTCGATCCGACGAAGTGAGTGTAGGAGCTCGCGTGCGCGAGGCGTGACCTTGTAGCGCATATCGGTTCCCATGGCCGACGTCCTTCAGCAAAAAGCGATCCTTCGCGCCGGAATGCGTCGCGAACGACTTTCGCGGCTGCATTCGCGCATCCTGTGCGTGTTTCGAGATGCGTTGCGCCCGTCTCTGCGCAGAGCTGGCTGGGGCGGTCGCCGCCATAGTTTGGTGAATGGGCTCGCTGTCAGCTCGTTGCGAGCACCCGCATGGAAGCCGAGAGCAGCTTCTTGGCGCCAGCCTCGCTTCGCTGGAACGTGTTGCGACCCACGCTCGTCCCGAATCCGCCTCCGTCGCGGACCGCGGCGATCTCGTCGCGCACGTCATCGTCGTTGGCTTTGTGGCGCCTCCGGAGAAGATCACGATGCGCCGGCCCGCGAAGGACGCCTCGACGACGTGACCAGCGCGCTCCGCCAAAGATCCCGACGGGTATACGCCGGTCTTCATAGGCCTTCGTGGCCTCTTCACCCGCGACACGCGCGGAGGGAATCTTGACCTTTGATCGCGTGCGCGCCGAGTCTCCGCGGCGATACAAGCCGCATATGCGACGACGTCGATGACCGTCTCGTCGTCCTTCGAAAGACCACCGCCTCGGGGGTGCGACCACAACGAGGACGAACAGGCCGCGTGTCTTCGCTTCACGAACGACGTCTCGCCGGCGCTCGTGCATCTCGGAGCGTCGAGCCGATCCCGGATGGAGCGTGTAGCCAACGCCGACGCAGCCCAACCCTGCTGCGCACCGAGCCATTGCGAACAAATGCGTTCGCGGCTTCCGATGTTCGGGCGGAATGGAAAGCACGACGCCATCACGATGGGCGGGATGTTTACGATCGTGAAGGTGCGCAACGAGCTGACGAGCCACGCGGATCCGGGGTGGTAC
>JBBQYZ010000403.1:0-4202 GCA_038208205.1 Gemmatimonadales bacterium
GCCTCGTCGCTGCGCGCGATCGTGGAGCTGCGCCACGGCTCGCTCCTCGGTCCGGTGCCCGAGCGGGCGTTGCGTGCCGTGGTGTCGAACCCGCCGTACATCGCATACGGCGAGATCGCCTCACTGCCGGCGTCGGTCCGCGACTGGGAGCCGGCGATCGCGTTGTTCAGCGCCGAGGAAGGCATGGACGTCACCTCGCGGCTCGTGCGCGCTGCGGCCGAGGCGCTCGCTCCGGGCGGGCTGCTCGCGCTCGAGACCGACGCGCGGCGAGCCTCGCGCGTGGCCCGGCTCGCGTCGTCGAACGGCGCATATGAGGATGTACGAGTGCTGCAAGATCTCACCGGCCGCGAGCGGTTCGTGGTCGCCAGACGAAGGAACGGAGAGCAATGATCGAAGACAAGGCGAAGGAGCTGGGCCGGCTGATCGGCCAGAGCCCGGAGTACCAGGAGGTGAAGCGCGCCAACGACGCGTTGGGACAGGACGCCGCCGCCGTCGCGCTGCTCAAACAGATGGAACAGCTCCGCCTGAATGCGCAGCAGATGCTGCAGCGCGGCGAGCGCCCGACGGAGGAGATGGAGACGGAGCTCGACGGTCTCCTCGGTCGTGTCCAGGGCCAGCCCGTGTATCAGCGCCTCGTCGTCGCGCAGGAGAACTTCGACAAGGTGATGGGCCGCGTGAACGACTGGATCGTCGACGGCATCGAGCGGGGCGCCACGAGCTCGATCATCACCCTCGGATAGCGGTCTCGCGTGACGGCAGCGTGTTGATCGTCTTCGAAGGCGGAGAGGGCTCGGGGAAGTCGACTCAACTCCGTCGCGTGTCGGCGTCGCTCGCGCGACGGAACGTCGCGCACGTCTGCCTCCGGGAGCCCGGCGGGACTCCGCTCGGCACTGAGGTGCGACGACTGCTGCTCGACCGAGCGTCCGATGTGGTGCACCGCGCCGAGGCGCTGTTGTTCATGGCCTCACGCGCGCAGCTCATCGAGCGCGAGGTGCGTCCCGCGCTCGAGCGCGGCGACATCGTGCTGCTCGACCGCTTCTTCCTCTCGACGTATGCCTATCAGATTGCGGGACACGGGTTGCCCGAGCGGGAGATACGCGCGGCCAACGCCTTCGCCACCGGCGGGCTCGTCCCCCACCTCACCCTTCTGCTCACCTTCCCCGTCACCGAAGGGCTGGATCGTGCCGCGCGGCGTGCCGCGTCGCACGACCGGATGGAGGCCATGGGCGAGGCATTCCATCGTCGCGTGGCCGCTGCCTTCGGCACCTTCGCCGACCCTGGCTGGCAGCAGGACCACCCCGAGTGTGGGCCGGTGCTCGCCATCGACGCCGAGGGGATGGAGGTGGATGTCACGGAGCGGGTGTTGGCGGCGCTGCACGCGCGGTGGCCCGGAACTTTCCCGGTATGACGCGGTCTCACGGTCGGACGATCTGACCGTCCGACGGCCCAAGCAGAAGGACAGGAGCGAATGCGGTCAAAGGGTGTGCTGGTGGCGGCGGTGCTGTCGAGTGCCTTGGTGTCGGGGGGATGGCTCATGCAGCGCGGCGGGCATGCCGGCCCGCGTGACGTCGCGGCGCAGGCGCGCCTGTTCGACGACGTGCTCGGGCACCTGCGCAGCGACTATGTGGACACCATCCCGGACTCCACACTCTACCGGCGCGCGGTCGCGGGGCTCGTCGCGGAGCTGCACGATCCGCACTCGGTTTTTCTCGATCCCAAGCGGTTGAGCCGTCTCGACGAGAGCACGAGCGGGCAGTATGCCGGCGTCGGCATCCAGATGGACGTACGAGACAGCGGGATCACCGTCGTTGGCACGCTACCTGGCGCACCGGCCGAACGTATGGGGATCCTGAGCGGCGACCGCATCGTGGAGATCGAGGGACGGTCCACGGCTGGGCTGACGTCCGATGAAGCCCTTCAGTCGCTGCGGGGCAAGGCCGGAACGACGGTCAACGTGAACGTCGCGCGATCGGGCGTGGCGGCGAGGTTGCCCTTCGCGCTCACCCGCGCCCTGATCGCGGTGAGCCCGGTGCAGCACGCGCTGATCGTACGCGACGGAGTGGGCTTCGTGGATCTGAGCGTCTTCAGTACCTCGGCCGCCGTCGACCTGGGCCGCGCGGTCGACTCGCTGCGCGCAGCCGGTGCCCGCGCGCTCGTCCTCGATCTGCGCGGTGACCCCGGGGGGCTGCTCGACCAAGGGATCGGCGTCGCCGACCTGTTCCTCGACAAGGGACAGAAGATCGTGTCCACGAAGGGCCGCACCCCCGACGAAAACCGGGAGTTCGCCGATCCCGCGCCGCAGCGTTTCGCTGGCATGCCGCTCGTGGTGCTCACCGACAGCGGCACCGCCTCGGCGAGCGAGATCGTGGCCGGCGCGCTGCAGGATCACGACCGCGCGCTCGTCGTGGGTACCACGACGTACGGGAAGGGCAGCGCGCAGCGGGTGTTCCGACTGGGAGGCGGCGCGCTCAAGCTCACGACCGCGCTGTGGTATACGCCCAGCGGGCGAAGCATCAACCGCTTGCGGGCGAGCAGCCCGGACGACGACGCGGACATCGCGCCGGCGGCGGACTCCACGCGGCCTCGCCCGAAGTTCCGCAGCGACGCCGGGCGCACGGTGTTGGGCGGCGGCGGCATCGTGCCCGACGTGGAGGTCGCCAACGCCGTCGCGTCCAAGGCCGAGCGGGAGCTGCAGACCACCTTGGGCGCGAAGGTGCCGCAGTTCCGCAACGTGCTCGTGGACTACGCGATCTCGCTCAAGGCTGCTGGTACCATCACGAGCCCCGACTTCGCGGTGACGCCGGCGATGCGCGACGAGCTGTATCGTCGCCTGCAGGCTACTGGCGTGGCGGTGGGCCGACCCGTCTATGACGCCGCCGCGCCGCTGGTGAACCGCGCGCTCGGCGCGCAGATCGCGCGCTATGTGTTCGGCGCCAGGGCGGAGTTCGCGCGGACGCTTCGCGAGGACGCGACGCTCACTCGCGCGATCGAGTTGCTGCGTGGGGTGACGACGCAGAAGGCGCTGCTCGACAAGGCCGCGCTCGGCGCGGGGCCCGCACTGCCGCGGCCGGGGTGAGCGGGCCGGGGAGCGCTCTGGCGCGCTCTACCGGGTAGACGTACGTTGGTCGGGCGGTCGCCCCCAGGCGCCCCGATCCCCGTTCCGCGTGCGGGTGGCATGGACCTCGACGACGCCTTGAGGACCGCTCTCTCCAGTCGCTACGAGATCGAGCGTGAGCTCGGTCAGGGCGGCATGGCCGTCGTGTATCTCGCACGCGACCTGAGGCACCGCCGGCACGTGGCGCTCAAGGTGCTGCGTCCCGAGCTCGCGACCGCGCTGGGCTCCGAGCGCTTCCTGCAAGAGATCGCGATCTCAGCGCGGCTCGTCCACCCGAACATCCTGCCGCTGCACGATTCGGGAGAGGCGGCGGGCTATCTGTATTACGTGATGCCGTACGTGGAGGGGCCGACGCTGCGGCAGCGCCTGGAGCGCGAGCGGCAGCTGCCGATCGACGACGCGCTGAACATCGTGCGCCAGGTCGCTTCCGCGCTGGACTACGCGCACGCGCATGCTGTCGTACACCGCGACGTGAAGCCCGACAACGTGCTCCTGGTGGACGGCCACGTCCTCGTTGCGGACTTCGGTCTCGCCAAGGCGCTGTCGAGCGCGGCGAGCACGCCGCTGACCGAGCACGGGCTCGTGGTCGGTACACCGGCGTACATGAGTCCCGAGCAGTGCGGGGGAGGCGGCGCGGTGGACGCGCGCAGCGACATCTACAGCCTGGCGTGCGCGGCGTTCGAGATGATCGCCGGGGTGACGCCGTTCCGTGCGCCCGACGCGCGCACGATCATCGTGCGGCAGATGGCCAACGAGCCACCCTCGGTGTGCGCACAACGCGACAGCTGCCCGCCCGCGCTCGACGACGTGCTGCGCCGCGCGCTGGCCAAGCTGCCGGCGGACCGCTACCAGCGCGCTGGCGACTTCGCCACCGCGCTCACAGCGGCTGCCGCGGGCGGCGCCCCGCTCACGCCGCAATCGAGCGCGCGGGTGCGCGACCGGGCGCGCCGCGCTCGGCGCTGGACGACCGCCGCCGCGGTGGGACTTGCCGCCGTCGCTGCCGGGTGGCTGATCTCGCAGCGGACGCTCGGTGCCAAGTCCGCGCTGGACCGGAGCACTTACGTGGTCTTCCCCTTCCGTCATGCAG